>JBGTHH010000210.1:0-2357 GCA_041746275.1 Pirellulaceae bacterium
GGCTGCGTATCTGGGACAAGCTTACAACCCGTTCGATGTGAATACGAAACAGAAGTATCTGAGCGCCAACTATACAGCCAAGATTCAGACTCCCGAATGCTTGGACAGCTTCCAGCCTCTGGAGGGCGCTCGCTCGCAAGAGCGTTTGAGTTTGCTCGGCAACCTCGATGGCCTGCGCCGTGACTTGGATCGTTCCGGTGTAATGGACACGATGGATCGCTACCAACAACAAGCTGTGGACTTGATCCTCACCGGACGAGCCCGGGAAGCATTAGATATCGACCAGGAGGACTCTCGCACCCGTGAGAAGTATGGAGCTGGTCCGTGGGGGCATTACACGCTGATGGCTCGGCGATTGGTCGAAGCCGGAGTCCGATTTGTCACGGTCGACATGCCGCACTGGGACGATCATTCTCGGATCGAGGAGGGCCACGGTTCGAAGCTCGCCCATGTCGATCGAGCTGTCGGGGCCCTGCTCGAAGACCTGGCCGCCCGCGGCATGTCGGACGACGTGTTGCTGGTGGTGATGGGAGAATTCGGGCGAACACCACGGATCAACCAAGGGCAGCCGGGGATTCCCATTCCGGGGCGCGATCATTGGGGCAACGCGATCTCGGCCATGCTCGCTGGCGGCGGACTGCGGGGAGGTCAGGTCGTGGGAGCCACCAACAGTAAAGCCGAGCATCCGATCGAACGACCTTTGAAGCCCGGTGATCTACTGGCGACGATCTATCATGTGCTGGGGATCGATCCTGATCAGACCTTTCCCGATCACGCCGGTCGTCCCGTGCCCGTGTTGGCGGAAGGCCGAGCCATCGCCGAAGTGATCTGAGCGGCGGCGGTGCGGAGCTTGGTTGTGCTGAGCTGATTGACTGCGCCGCGACTTGCCGCGCTGCCTCACGCGTCGAACACGTATCCCGGAGCGTCACACCACGCCATAGGCCAGCATGGCGTCGGCCACCTTGATGAAGCCCGCGATGTTGGCTCCGCGAACATAGTTGATCGTCCCATCGCCATGGGCTCCTTGCGCGACGCATTTGGCATGGATATCGTGCATGATGGTACGCAGCCGCTGATCGACTTCCTCTCGGCTCCACGACAGCCGCAACGCATTCTGACTTTGCTCCAGTCCCGACACCGCGACGCCTCCAGCATTGGCGGCTTTAGCCGGCCCGAAGATCACCTTTGCGGCTTGCAGCGTTCGCACGGCATCGAGTTCCGTCGGCATATTCGCGCCTTCACAGACCGCTCGAATGTTGTTGGACAACAAAGCCTGGGCGTCGGTCAACGTGATTTCATTTTGCGTCGCACAAGGAAAGGCCACATCGGCGGGCACTCCCCACGGCGTGCGATCGGCGTGGAACGTCGCGCGGGGATACTTTTGAACGTACTCCTCGATCCGGCCGCGGCGAACTTCCTTCAACTCTTTGACGAAGGCCAGCTTCTCACCATCGATCCCCTCGGGATCATGCACGAAGCCCGACGAGTCGGACAGGGTGAGGACTTGCGCACCGAGCTGCGTCGCCTTTTCCGCGGTATAGATCGCGACATTGCCCGAGCCCGACACGAGACACTTTTTGTCCTTCAAACTTTCGCCGACGTGGTTCAGCATGTTCTCGCAAAAGTAAACGCAACCGTAACCCGTGGCTTCCGTACGAACCAGACTGCCACCGAAGGCCAAGCCCTTGCCGGTGAGAATGCCCGTGAACCGATTCTCCAGCCGCTTATAGAAGCCAAACAGATAGCTGATCTCGCGCGAGCCCACACCAATATCCCCAGCGGGCACATCGGTATCCTCGCCGATGTGTCGATGCAGTTCGACCATCAACGACTGACAGAAACGCATGACCTCGCGATCGCTTTTGCCTTTGGGATTGAAATTCGAGCCCCCCTTGGCTCCGCCCATGGGCAGGCCGGTCAGGCTGTTCTTGAACACCTGCTCGAAGCCCAGGAATTTCAAGACGCTTTGCGTGACCGAGGGATGAAATCGCAATCCGCCCTTGTACGGACCGATCGAGTTATTGAACTGCACGCGCCACGCCCGGTTGGCACGAATGTTCCCGGCATCGTCCTCCCACGTCACGCGGAAGATCACAATCCGATCGGGTTCGGTCATCCGTTCCAGAATCTGAGCATCTTTATAGCGAGTGTGTTCGTTGACGTACGGCATCAGCGATTCGACAACTTCGTGAACCGCCTGATGGAACTCGGTTTCGCCTGGGTTGCGCCGGACGAGCCCCTGCATGAAGTTATCGATCTCTTCGCGATGACCGTTCGTCATAAACAGGTTCCTATAAGAGTGCGAGCGGCTCGGGGCGCGTCCTCGGAGCACGCGACCATGGAAAAATTGAATCGCA
>JBGTHH010000211.1:0-3745 GCA_041746275.1 Pirellulaceae bacterium
GATAATCTCCATGATCGAACGCACGCCGTCCGGCACACCCGATTCATCACCCAGGCGATCCTTGAGCGTGGGGCAGAACTGGGCATAGGTACTGGCGACGAGAAACGGGTATCGGCTGCCCGCCTTGGACCCACTGGCCGCGACGCCCCCGGGAAACGTGGTGATGACGCCCGGCGTGGCCTCCACTGCCTGTGCGGCGGCTACGGCGGCCTCCAGTGCGGCGGCCTCCGTCGCGCCCATGAACCAGAGATTGCCGCCCATAATCCCGTCCGCGTAGCCAAAGCGACGGTCGATGAGGAACTCGCCACCCATGGTCGGCACCACCCACATGCTGCGTCCATGTCGCTGAGCCCGCTCCTCATATCCGTCGCCGAAGTAGGCCAATTTGCGACCGAGCTTGAAGTACGGGTCGGTGTCGAGCAGATTGAAGCAGGCCGTCGTGGGACAGGTCAGCACATTCTGGCTAATGCGGGCCAACAGCGCTTTCTCCAACGCTTGGGTCCGATCCTTGCGGAACCGCGGCACATGGAACTGCAACACCGCGCCGGGGCGACCATCCGGAGTGTCGTACCCCACGTCGCCACCTGGTCCCACGAAGCGATCGACCCCGGCTTCGCAGTCGCACATGATGGTACTCGAGGCATGGCCCGTCGCCGCATGGACCGCATACTCCAGCCACTTATGATCCCGCGCGGTTATCAGCACCTCCGCGTAGAGACTCTTGAAGGCTTCCGCATACGTGTCTTCGACTTGAGCCATGCTCTCGGTTCCTCGTCCAACCAGCCTTGTTCAATTCAGCCGTGTCTTTCAGCCTGTGGATACACGACCGCGACCTGCGTAGACGGCGTGCTCCGTGATGACTTTGTCCATGAACACGTCATGCTCTTCGACCGGAATCTCGTCGAACATCTGGCATTCGAACGCCAAGGCCACCAGCGGCGCGTCGAGTCGGGCGTGTTGAAGCAGTTTGTCGTAGTAGCCCTTGCCATGGCCGGTGCGAGCGCCGCGCCGATCGAATGCCACGCCGGGGACCATGATCAGATCCAAGTCCTCGACGGCGATACGCTTCGCGGCCAACAACCGCAGTTCCGCCTTGGGCTCCAGAATCTTGTACATACCGAGTTCCAGTTCGTCGAGCGATTCGAGATGGAACAACTCCAATTCGCCGTCCACACAGTAAGGAACGATAATACGTTTGCCGCTATCCAGCGCGAGGTTCAAACTGTGTCGCGTCCGGACTTCGGTACGCACATCAA
Source organism: Pirellulaceae bacterium (assembly GCA_041746275.1). Taxonomy (GTDB): domain Bacteria; phylum Planctomycetota; class Planctomycetia; order Pirellulales; family Pirellulaceae. The sequence continues at coordinate 1,257 of JBGTHH010000211.1, forward strand.
CGTAGAACATCACGGTACCGGCCGACGCATACTCCGGCAGGTCCATGAACCGAGCCACGATCGCTTGGCTCAGCTCGTCTTTGTGCTGCTGATCACGTCGGTTGGCGTGGGCTTGTTCGCGAATCTGTTGCTTTCGCTCAAACAGGTCGGCAAGTTGTTCCGGAGGCATCGGCTTCCTTTACGGGCGGGCGAGATAAGCGTGGTAGGGCGACTTTTGGCTGTGTGAATGCTATCGTATCAAATCACCTGTCGCTGACAATCCGCCGCCATTTCAGGGAGTCCCCGCCATGCAACACGCCTCCGCGCCGTACCATTGCTCGCGACGAGCTTTCCTCGCCAGCGGGCTGTGCGCCACCACCTTGGCCATGACCAAGGCCGTCGCCGCCAACCACGCGCCGACTGGCAACAAGGTTTGCGCTTTCGTTAAATTCATTCAGTCGATGAGCTACGACGAGCAAGCTGCCAGACTGGCGGAGCTGGGCTTTGACGGGATCGAGGCGACGGTCCGCAATAAAGGACAGATCCTGCCCGAGCAGGTGTCGGACGAACTGCCCAAGCTGGTCGAAGCCTTGCGAAAACACGGATTGGAAATCAACGTCATGGCTTCCAGCGTCAATCGCGTCGATCAGCCCTACACGGAAAGCGTCCTGCGTACGGCGGCGGCACTGGGCGTGAAGCAGTACCGCATGGATTATTATCGTTACGATCTCACCAAACCCGTTACGGAACAATTGGCCGCGTTACGCCCCATCGTCAAGGATCTGGCGGCCCTGAATCGCGAACTGGGAATCACCGGCGTCTATCAGAATCACGCGGGAGCGGATGGAGTCGGCGCGACGGTTTGGGACTTACACGAACTGTTTCGCGACCATTCGGCCACGGAGTTGGGAATCGCCTTCGACATTCGGCACGCCACCGTCGAAGCTGGCTTGGCTTGGCCGGTGTTGCTCAACGTGGCTCAACCGCGATTGGGAGCTGTCTTTGTCAAGGATTTCGAGTGGCAAGGGCGCCGCCCCGAAAACGTACCGCTCGGCACAGGACGTGTCGATAAGCGATTCTTTACGTTATTGCGCCAAGCCAACTTTAGGGGTCCGATTTCCTTGCACGTGGAATACTTGCCCCAAGGCAGTGTGGACGAGAACCTCGCGGCGATGAAGAACGATCTTGCGACGCTTCGAACTTGGTTGGCCGAGACCGCCTGACAACGTCTTATACAAGCGACCATTGCGGTGCGGGCATCCCGCCTATCATGGAACGAGCCGTCTACGTTCTGGGCAGCGCAGAATCTCCCCATCGCGAATCCGTTCCAAGGGGACAGGCACCGAGTCGTGACGCGGGTACTCGGTTCATGACCTTTATAGGACTCGGAGCCGGTCCCCGTTGAACGGACCACGGCGTTTGATCTCACGGAACGCGGCATCACCAAAACAGAGATGACACACGAACGCCGTAGCAAGATTGGCGGTCTGCGGCTGAGCGAAGTGATGGTCGAGCGCCGGTCGGCGTTCAACGCGCGATGGGTTTGAGCGAGATGGCGTCACAAGAGAGTTCGCCCGTGGCGCCGAACAACCCGATTCGCAACAGGCCTTCGCGAGCTTGAACTGGCACTCGAAACGTCGTCTTGACCTGACGCCAGTCCGAGGTACCGCGAAACGGGCCGAGCCAGTTGTGTCCCAAGTCGTTGCGATTTTCGTCATAGAACGTGATCCCCACCGAGGGAAACGCGTCTTCACGCGCGCTTACCGAAATGCCCATGTACTTGACCATCGCGGACAATTCGATCTGGGCCACCCGGCGACCATCGACGGGAATCCCTTGCAACAAATGCGAGGGTTGTCCCTCCTCGCGATTGCGAAAGGTGACAAAGTGTTTGCCTTGCGGAGCGCGATCGTCGGCCATCCATTCCAACTGCCGTTGATAGTACCAACCCGATACAAAACCGTTCTGGTCCAGTGGCTCCTCAAATCCGCCATTGGCGACTTGAGGATTGGCTGGGTCGGGCTGCACCTGACGCAACTGCTCGGCTTGCCCGGTCATCGGTACGAACAAAGTCGGACGCAACGCCTCCTGTTCCAACTTGCCTTCTTTTTTGCGGAGTAGATAGAGCGTTTGCTGATAGCGTTGGCCAGTGGGAATCACCATCAGCCCCCCTTCCGCCAACTGATCGATCAGCGGCTGCGGTGGGCCTTCGGGCGAACAGGTCACGATGATCTTGTCAAACGGAGCGTGTTCGGACCAACCCTGAAAGCCATCGCCGATCTTGAGAAAGATGTTTTGGTAGTTCAAGCGTTTCAGCGTCCGCTCGGCATGGCGTCCCAGCTCGTCGACGATTTCGATCGAGTAGACGGACTTCACCAGCGGACTGAGCACGGCGGCTTGATAACCGCTGCCCGTGCCGATTTCCAACACCTTGTCAGTCGGTTGGGGGTCGACCGATTCGGTCATGTAGGCCACGATAAAGGGCGACGAGATCGTTTGTTGAGCCCCGA
>JBGTHH010000212.1:0-1567 GCA_041746275.1 Pirellulaceae bacterium
GTCGTTGCCTTCCGTCACAACGACCACGGTGTAATCCAGCGCGCCCTTGGACCGTAGCGTGGCTACCAACTTGGCGACGGCTGCTGCGCGCTGGCCGATCGCACAATACACGCAGATGACATCCTGGCCACGCTGGTTGAGTATCGCATCGATGGCAATCGCGGTCTTGCCAGTCTGTCGATCACCCATGATCAATTCGCGCTGCCCACGTCCGATGGGAACCAGCGCATCAATGACTTTGACGCCGGTCTGCAGTGGCTCCGTAACGGGCAAGCGGTCCATGATCGCTGTGGCAGGTCGTTCGATGGGCAAGCGGTGATCGATCGCCACTGGCCCCTGATCATCAAGCGGGCGACCGAGCGGATCGATGACTCGTCCCAGCAACCCGTCTCCCACACCGACATCCATCACCCTTCCAGTCCGCTGGACTTCATCACCAGCTTGCAAATTCCAGTAATCGCCGAGCAACACAACGCCTATTTCGTTCTCGTCGACATTGAATGCGATGCCGAACACACCGCCTGGAAACTCAAGCAGTTCTTCATAGCCCACGCTGGGAAGTCCGGATACTTTGGCGATCCCGGTCGAAACCGTCGTGATGGTGCCCACGTCGTGCGGAGCTAGTTGAGGCCTGAACGATTCAAGCCCCTGACTCATCCGAACGAATGCAGTTTCGATTACCCCCTGCAGGTCGTCGGCTGACTTGCTCATGAAACCCGCTCGCTTTCGAATTCAGATTCGTGATTGGGTTTCCCATTGGGTTTGACCTGCTCCTTCGCCAAATCACAGATGCTTTTCTCTAGCACACTGAGATAATCGTCGATGCTCCAGGCAACCTTTCGTCCACCGGTAGTCACTTCAATGCCAGCGATGACACCGGGCGCGGTCTCAAAACGAACCGGTATGTCGGCTCCAAAGGTCTCGTTCAGAGCCTGCCGGATTGAATCTTGTTGTGCTGCTGGCAACTCGAAGGCGCTCCGCACACGGGCGGGATCGGAGGATGTGGTCAGTGCTTCGGCAAGTTCCTGTTTCGCATTGCCGTTAAGCTCGCGGACTCGGCGCATGAAGACGTTGGTGATGCTCGCTTCCAGGCCCGTGTCGGCCAGTTCATCTAAAGCCTTGCGCGCGATGGAGAACACCTGGTCCTGGGCACGGCGACTGATCTCACCTCCGAAAGAGTGCTGTTCCCGTTGCAGTGCTTCGCGCCGTTTGGCACTTACGGCGTCAGCCGCCTGATGCGCATCGTCGAGCAACTTTTGGCGTTTGACGTTGACCTCGTCTTTCATTTGGCGCACCAAAGTGTCACGCTCATCATGGAACTGTTGATTCTTACGCTCAAACTCGTCGCGTTGCTTTTGTGCTGCGTTCTTCTTTTCCTCTGCTTCGGCGAGCGTTTTGGCAATCCTTTGTTCGCGCGCGTCGATCGCGTCGAGAATCGGCTTGTAAAGAAATCGCTTTAGCAACCAGACCAGGATCAGGAAGTTGATCGCTTGTGCAACGACGGTGAACCAATCGATCAACATGGGCTATTGTCCTGTGGCCAGGGCGATAAAGTGATTCCAGAACG
>JBGTHH010000213.1:0-4577 GCA_041746275.1 Pirellulaceae bacterium
CCTCGACCACATATAAGGCTCCATACATCCGTCGCCAGTGACCAGGGTAGGTACAAACATACGGGTACACGCCCGGTGTGGTGGGCGCGGTGAAGCTGATCTTCTGCGTATCGCGAGGCTGTAACAGCGTGCTTTTCAGCAAGATCTTATTCGAATCGGGCACGTAGTGCCGTTTCGCGGCGTCTGGCTGCTGAGCCGTCGCTTCGGCCATTAGGCCAATCTCCTCCATCGCGCCCGGTTGTGTGATGACCAAGTTATGAGGCATCAAATCGCTGTTGCTGAAAACGAACTCGACCGGCTTGCCGGCGCTGATCGCAATCAACTCCTTGTCGTACGCCATTTTCTCCAGCAAGGTGCCGATCTTCACGATCCGCACGCCCAACTCGCCCAGTTCCGACCGCGTGCGTTTGGCCTGATCCGCAGGGAGTAATCTCGCGAGGGCATCCACGAACTCAAACATGTCGACAGCGGCTGGCGTCGTGCGATCCGCCGCTGGGGTCTGCCGGATGACGTCGAGCAAAACGGCGACGAGCTGCGGGGCTTCCTCGGCGGGCCACGTCGCGCGCGGCAATCGCTGCAAGGCGCGCACGGCTGACAACCGATCCTCGTCCGCCACGATAAACTTGGCGAGTGCCTGGAAGGTCTCCAGTTCCTTGCCGCGCACGTGGGTTAAGGCATGCATGGCCGCGCGGCGGATGGTGGTGTAAGGTCCACTTCCCTCCAAAGCAAAGGCTACCTTCTCCGGTGGAGCCGGATTGCCTTCGGAGGCAAAGACCACCGCGCGGTTGGCATCCAAAATACTCAGAGTGAAGTTATTTAATCGCTCGCCCAACTTATCATCGGTGCGGTTGTAGATCACGATCCGCTCGATGGGCACGGGCTCACCCAGATCGACTTCCCAGTAGGGGCGATTGGTGTTTTCCTCCGTGTGGGTTTGCGTGCCCGAACCATACGATCCGTCGGTACGGCCGTCGATCGCTCGGTCGGCGGTACCACCGTGGGCCGTATTCTTTTGGCTGGCACGTCCGCGGCGCGCGAGGTTCTGATCACCACTGTAAACTTCGACCTCCGCCAGGGTCAGCGTTCCGCGCGAGGGCAGCTCGATGCGAACATACCGCCCGACTGTCCCTGGTGGAGTTTTGGCGGCCAAGTCGTCCGGCAAGCCGCGTAGCAAGGGTTCGACCTTGTCATAAAGCGAAGCCCGGATGCTGGCATCGGGGATCAACGGCATCGCCGCGAGAAAATCCTGCAAACGCTTGGGATCGCTACCGGCCAGTTCCCAAGCCTTGGTCGCGTCGCCATCGACGCTGACCAGCGACACATAGCCAATCTGTCGGAAGATCGGCTGTTGAGCGGCTGTCGCAAGCTTTTCCAGTTCCGATCGCACCGCGGTCAACTCGGCCGCACTGCGTCCCGTGAGCAATCTCACGAGATCGAAGACAACATCCGTTTCGGCGTTCGTTTGGGTCGCGTCCAGCGAACGAATGGCATCCATGACGACGCGCAGCTCGGACTTACTATCCAGCCGAGCCAAGCCCTCGACGGCTTCCCGGCGATGTTCGTCGCGCAGACCCGGTCGATAAAGCATCTCGATGTAGACAATGCGATCGCGCTCCTCTTTGAGGAGTTGCTCGTTCGACAGATTCTTCAAAAAGAACCGCGCACCTGCCTGCGAGGTGAACGGCACCCGCACGCCGCTGGCCAGAGCCTCTTTCCAATAGGGATCGAGCGCCTTCATGGTCTCGCCGCGCACATAGTCGAGATAGATGTCGGTCGGATACTCAGCCGCGATCAGTGGTACCTCAACCGCCTCCGGGACCGTCAGGAAGCTCGCGGCTCGCACCGCCTCGAGACGCACGCGGGGATGCGCATCGGCCGCGAGGGCGTTCAATCGCGTTAATGTGTCCGGCACGCGGTCGCGCCAATGACTCAAGACACGCGTGGCCGCCGCTCGCGCCAGTGGCTCGGAGGACTGCAAGACTCGCTCCAATAACGCGACATCAACCACATTGTGATGCTGATGAACCCACAAAGCCTCGAGCTGATGATGTTCGAAGTCAGGCTCACGATTGTCGAGATTAGCCAACCACTTCTTCGTCGCGGCAATGACCGCTTGGCTGTCTCGGTCACTGAGCTCGATTTTCGCGCGATAGCGGACACGATCGTTCTTGTCCTTCAGCAGCTCCAACAAGCTCTCGATCGGCTCGCCCGCGATCTTCGGCGGCACCAACAGCGGACGGCTCGGGTACGTCACGCGATAGATGCGACCGTGGGTACGATCGCGACTGGGATCGCGAAGGTTATGTTGCATGTGACCGACGATAGGATTCTGCCAATCAGTAAAGTAGATTGAGCCATCGGGCGCGATCTCGATATCGATGGGACGAAAGTTCGGATCGGACGAGTACAGGATCGGCTCGACCTCCGTACCGATAAAGCTGCCGCCTTGGTCGGTCAACTTGTACTGCAAGATGCCTTGAAAGCCAATCACATTGGAAACGAGCAGGTTGCCCTGGTTCTCGTCGGGGAAGTGACCGCTCGACAGGATCTCGGTCCCACCGCAAGGGCGAGTCCGTTGTTGATAGACGGTCGGCGGACGAGAGTGTTTGGCGGGGTAATCGAGATGACCGGAGAACAAGGCTCCGTCGTAAGGCACGGCTCCCGTACCATCGTGAATGATGTCGCGGCCCCAGCGGTCGAAGACGTGGCCATGCGGATTGGCAAAGCCATGCGTGACATATACGTCGAACTTATGGGTCCGTGGCTCGAAGCGAAACACGCCGGCGTTGGAACAACGTTGGACCGGCCCCCACGGCGTTTCGACTTGGGACTGATGAAAGGTACCTTCCTGGAAATACACCCCGCCGCCCGGATCAAACACAAAGCTGTTCGAGCCGTGATGCGTATCCGCCGAGTCGATGCCGCTCACGATACGAATCCGCTCGTCCGCTACGTCGTCGCCGTCCGTATCCTTTAAGAAGAAGACTTCGGGAGCGGTCGCAACGAGCACACCACCTCCCCAGAACTCGAATCCCGTGGGATTGTGTAGCCCGCCTGCAAACGTCTTGCACGTATCGGCCTTGCCATCACCATTGGTGTCTTCGAGGATCAGCAGCTTGTCGTCCATTTTGTCCTTGGGCTTCCAGTGCGGATACGACTCCCAAGCGGCGATCCACAGGCGGCCTCGCGTGTCGAACGCCATCTGCACCGGATTCACCATTTCTGGAAACATCGCTTCATCGGCGAACAGATTGACCTTCATTCCCTTGGCGACTTCCATGTTGCCGATGGCCGACTCGCCCGAGAGGAATTCATGAACGCCATTCGGTCCGGGACCGGGCTTGTTTGTAATCACCGGAATGAAATCGGGCGTATTGCTATCGTCAACTTGCAGATCACCGCCTTGGGCCACCGCCCAGATACGCCGATCGCGATTGGCGGTCATGACGTCGAGGATCTCCATTTCGCGTTGAGCCACTTCGCGGTTGGTTTGCCCGTCCGTGAACTTCAAATCCGCGCGGCCGCCGTAAATCGAGTAGCCGTCCGTGGTGCGATAACGCTGGTGCCAGTAGAAGTTCTTGTCGAGTACGGCTTGGCGAATCGCCTCCTCACGATCACGAGCACGCGCAAATTCGTCGAGGGAACCCCACAGGGCTTTCTCGATCAGCAAAGCCACGGCGCGATTGCCGGTCTCGGTGAGGTGAATGCCATTGATGGTCAGCGGCTTGTCGAGTTGGGCGTACAGCGTCTGTGTAGCGCGAAATAGATCAACAAAGACGACGCCCTGTTCGGCCGCGACTTCTTTCATGGCGGCGGTATACAACTCGAGTCGCTGGTTATTCGCAGTCCCATCGGGTAGGTTCGGATCGCCGAGGTCTTCATGGGCGATCGGAGAGAAGATGACAAGCCTAGGAGCTGATTGGCCGTTGTACTTCTGACCCCGCATATGTTGGATCTGGCCAGCCAAGTCCTGCTTGAACTTGGGCAGTCCCGCTGCGCCCGCAAACGATTCGTTGTAGCCGAAGAAGGCGAAGATCACGTCGGCTTGGACCTTCGTCAGCCATTGGTCGGGGGTGCCGAAGTCGCTGGAGCGAAGTCGCGTCGTCAACTCGTCTCCGGAAAAACCCAGATTGCGAAAGACAAGCTCGTGTTTGGGAAAGCGGGATTGGATTAATGTCTCTAACCAACCATCGTGTTGCATCCGATCCGCTAGGGTGTTGCCGATGTAGGCGATGCGGTCGCCCTGTTCTAACTTGAATTCGTCGGCGGAAGTCGCGCCGATCGACCAAGTCGCGGCGATCAACGCGATAGACAAATTACGAAGGAGCCAAACTTGTCGGATCATGCGTCTTCCTATGATTGCAGTGGAGGTAGGAACAGGCGTTAAGCGAGTACAGTATTGAGCATGCCTGGTGGGAAATGGCCACGTGGTGGGAGGTCGCCATCCAAGACGCCCAGGGACAAGGCTGCTTATCCTCATCCCCACGATCCGCCTAGCGACCGGGATTATTCTAACCTCTGGCGACGTTCAGAAACACTAGCGGAAGCCATCGATTCGCCAGACTACCGGCGACGCA
>JBGTHH010000214.1:0-7351 GCA_041746275.1 Pirellulaceae bacterium
AGCAGACTTCCATAGGACGGCTGCCCAGATTCTCGAACGACTGGGACACTTGGACTTTCGCCACTTGATCTTGCAAACTGGCATCGATGTGCAGCGCAGTGATTCGGTACGACGGAGCGGGGGGCTCGGGGCGAGGCCGCAGTGGCAGGATCACACGCGGCAGACGAATCGCCGGTGCTTCGTCAGGAGCCAGCAAGAGCCCTTGTCCGGACGCGTTACTGGCCATCAGGAAAACGGCTAGCAACAACATGCATCTCGTGATTGAATTCATCGCCGACATCTCCATTAGACAAAACTTTGTCCGCTTCCATCCGATTGTCTCATCGTCCGCCTTCGAGGCAAGTCGCCGCATCGACTAGGTGGACAACTCTACGTGGATGAGACGAATCAGGTTGACATTCGGTTTTCCTCACCGTCGCGATTTCTCGTGGCAGTCGATTTCAACGGAGCCTGTCCGAAAAGGGGTTTGACCCTTTGGAGGCGAGTTGTTTTCACTGGATTATTGGCCTCGCCGGAGAGGTTCTGGCCCCTTTTCGGACAGGCTCCAAGGCATAGGTCCGATTCACGATCTTGATTGGCTGCGTTAACATACGAGTTCTCCCGGGTTCACGCCTCGCTCATTCCTCGTCAACGGTTCTCGTGATGTTGCGTTTCCTGCATACCGCCGACTGGCAAATCGGCATGAAGGCCGCCCATGTCGGGGTGGTCGGTGAACGTGTTCGGGCCGAGCGGCTCGAGGCGGCGCGGCGCGTCGTGGCGCTGGCCAATCAGCAGCAGGTCGCATTTATCGCCGTCACGGGAGACACGTTCGAGGATAATGCCGTCGATCGGATCTTGGTGCAGAAGATCGCCGATATCCTGGCGGGCTTTGCGGGACCCGTCTTTATCATCTCCGGCAATCACGATCCGTTGGTTCCCGGTTCAGTATGGGATCATGCGGCCTGGCGATCGCACGCCAATCTGCATGTGATTCGAGAAACGCAGCCACTCTCCGTCGCGGGGTGTACGCTCTACCCCTGCCCTTTGTTCGAGAAACACTCGTTGAAAGACCCCACGCACGGGATCGATGCACGCGATACCGACACGATTTGTGTTGGACTGGCACATGGCACCGTGGCCGGGATCGCGCCGACGGATCTCGATTATCCCATCGCGCGTGACGCCGCCGAGCGTGCGGGGCTGGATTATCTGGCCTTGGGACATTGGCACTCCTTCGCGTCGTTCGAGGGAGCTGGCGGAGTGTCGCGAATGGCGTATGCGGGGACTCACGAGACAACCAAGTTTGGCGAACGGGACAGTGGCAATGCGCTGTTGGTCGAGATTGCCCAGCGCGGGGCGGTTCCGAAGCTGACGCCGCTACGTACCGGCGGTTTGATCTGGACGTCCTTGGAACACAGCATTCTCGACGAGGGTGATTTGACGCGGGTTTGTCGCGAGGTCGAGTCGTGGTCGGAGCCGGAACGGACGCTGGTCTGTCTGCGTTTGGAGGGGATTCTACACCCCGCCGAACAGGCCGAGTTGCAACGGCTGGAACAATTGGTGGCTGCCCGCTGCTTGTATGGTCGCATTGAGGCCGTGTCGCTCCGACCGCGCCCCGACGACGATCAATGGTTGAACATGCTGCCGCCGGGATTGATCCGTGACGCCGCCGGACGACTGACGCAGCTTGCCGATCCAGCCTACTCGGGCCAACGCCCCGCCCATGCCACGCCAGACGTCGCCGCTCATGCTTTGTTGCAGCTTTATCGACTGGTCCAGGAGAGTGCGGGGTGATCTTACGTTCGCTACGAGTACAGGGCTGGCGTTGCTTTGCCGCCGCCGTCGAGGTCGGGCCGTTGGCCTCGGGATTGAACATCATTCACGGTCCCAACGGCAGCGGTAAGTCGACGTTGATGATGGCGTTGGTACGTGGCTTGTTCGACAGCCACACGGTCCAAGGCACGCACATGAAATCGTTGCAGCCCTGGGGCCGCTCGTTGAGTCCGCAAGTGACGATCGAGTTCGAACACGAGGGCCAGCAGTATCAGTTGCACAAACAGTTTCTCAGTGCCGCATCGTCGCAACTGCAACGCTTCGAGGCCGGTCGGTTCGTTCCGCTCGCGGAGAGCCGCGCCGCCGACGAGCAGGCTCGCGCACTCTTGGGCGGCGAGTCGCCAGCGCGGGGGGCCAGCGATCAGCGCCATTGGGGCTGGGCTCAGATTTTGTGGGCGACGCAAGGCAATTTACGCATCGAACAATTGGCGGACGGAACGCGGGCCACCATCCAAGAGGCTTTGGGCCAACAACTCGCCGGACCCAGCCACGAGGGCCTGGAACGCCAAATCGCGCAAGCCTACGAGCAGTATTTCACTGGCACCGGCAAACTGAAGAGTGGTGCCGCCGCACCGAAGATCATCGAACTGCAGATGCGATTGACCAAGGCCGAGGAGCACCGCCAGTCGCTGCAATCGCGTCTGGAAGATTTTGACCACGCCAGTCGTAAGATCGAGGACTTGAAGAACCTGTCGCACTCGGCACGTCATCGTGAAGTCGATCTGACGGAACGGCTCCGAACACTGCGTCAACAAGCCCAAACCTTCCTGGAGTTGCGGCATCAGAAAAAACTGTTGGAGCAGGAAGTTGCCGCCGCCGAGGATAGCTATCGCCACTTGAACGAACGCATAACGAACCTACAAACTGCTCGCGAGGAACTGGCTCGCTTGAATCTGGAGTTGCAGCGGCAGCGAGCGGATGTCCCCACACAGGCCAAGCTGGTCGAACAAGCACGCGTGTCGGACACCGAGGCCGAACGCGAGGTGCAGCGCATTCGCGCGCAGCGTAAAGAGGTGACCGCCGCGCGACAGTTGGCCAAGGTGGCTGAACGCTATGCGCGTAGCCGCGATACGCTCGGCGAACTCGACAAGCGACTCAACGACATCGATGGCGCGCAGTTGGAAGTGCAACGTCTGCGCGAGTCGCGCGAACAGCTTGTGGCACCGGATAAAAAGACGCTGGCCAAGATCATCCAAGTTGCTCGTGTCCGCGACGACGCGAGATTGCGACTCGACGCGGCCTTCATCACGGTCACCATCCAGCCCGAGACCGACTTGTTGGTTTCCATCACCACGGCGGAAGAACCCGGCCAACGGACGCTGACCGCGGGACAGGCGTATCCGATTCAAGGGGCACCCGAAGTCGTCTTCCATGTGCCCGGCATCGGCGAGCTGCGGGCGACCGGTCCGACCGGCTCCGTGGACGATCTCCGTCAGCAATGGGAAGCCGCCGGACTGGAACTCGCGGAACTGACGGCGGGATTCGGCACGCGCGATATCGCCGCGCTCGAAAAGCTCCGAGCCCAAGCCGACGAATGGGATAAGCAACTCGCTCAAGCGGACGTGAAGATCAAGACGTTGCTTGGCAAGCAGGCCGTGGACGACCTCCGTCACCAACGGAGCGTGGCCGCGAACGCCATCGCGGAGATTCTGGCGGACCACGAAGCGTGGCGGCAAACGCCACCCGATCCCGAGGCGATCGCTCGGCAGGCCGAAGCGATTGAATCACAGTTCACCAGTGAGATTGATCGAGCGGAATCGGCGCGGGACCGCGCGGGCGAGGCGCTACGTTCGGCCCAGCAAAGTGAACACAAACACGCGACGAATATCACCGGCCTGGAAACGCAAGTCGCTGCTGTCGAGAAGCGTTTCGAGTCCTTGGCCGCCGATGGTCGCGACGAACCGACTCGACTCGCCGAACGGACGCGTCTGGCCATGCAACGTGATACCGCGCAAGGTAAACTCGCGCAGATCAACCAGCAGATCACCGATTTGGGCGGCGATCCGGAGAAGTCGGTCGCCATGTTGGAAAAACAACTGGATGGGTTGCGGCACGAGGCCATGGACGCGGAGAGACGGTTAAGTGCCGAATCGGCTCGACTGGAGCAAATCATCGCCGAGGCCCCCTACTCCGCGCTGGCCACTGTCGAGGACGAAATCTTTCAATTGCAAGACGAGGTGCGGCGTCAGCAATTGCACCTCGATGCGACGCGTTTGCTGTACGAGACATTCCACCAGCAAAAACGCGACGTCCTGCAAGCCATTGTGGATCCGATCCGACTGCGAGCCAATCACATCCTTCAACGCATCGTGGGAACCCGCTTCGAGAATGTCCACTTCGACGACTCGCTGTTGCCGCAGGGGGTCGCGCCGCGAGCCCTCGACGAATCGATCGTGCTCGATCAGATTTCGGGAGGCGAACAGGAACAAGTGTACTTCGCCGTCCGCATGGCCTTGGCGGACGTCGGCTTGGGCAGCCAGCGGCAACTGGTGGTGTTGGACGATGTCTTTACCTACACCGACACCAGTCGCCTGGCCCGCATCGCCACGATCTTGGACGAAGCCGCCGAGCGTTTTCAGATCGTCCTCCTCACCTGCCACCCCGAACGTTACCGCGGCCTCCCGGCGGCGAAGTTTTTTGATTTGGAGAGTCTGGTGCAAGAGTGATGGCAGGTATTCAATCGATAGCATCCGGTATCGCCACGCCGACTCGGCGCAACGCCTCGGCCCTAATCTGCTCCCAAGATACCGTCTCCGTGGAGCCAGAATCGTATTCCGCTGAGCGTCGCTCAATCTCGGCAATCCACGCATTACTCAAGGGCGGGACGGAATCCGCCGGAAGCGTATCCCAGATCGCGTCAATAAGCTGTATTCGATCAGCGATTGGCAACTGGGCAGCGTCCGCCAGTAAGCTCTCGATGGTTGGCATCGCAATTACCTCCAGGACGAATTGTAGTGACCGAGCTGAACGCTGTCCAAGGACGACTCACCACTTTGCACTTCCCCGTCTTTCTGGATGTCTGTCAAATGCTTCAGTTCTGGCACAGTCTCGCCCGACTTCGGGCGTCGCGCCAATACTGTCCGAAATAATTGAAAACAGCGGATGAGCAGATGCATCATGTGGACACCAAGCGACGTGGGCAGGTTAGAATCGTGCGCTGGTAGGTCATTCATTGAACTTCATTCCGTCAGGTGAATCCAACATGAAACAACTCCATCGACTCCTGCTTACTCTCGTCGCGGTGATCGTTAGTGGTTTGACAATGCGACCGGCGGTCGCCGAGCAGTGGCTGACCTACGCAGGCGGTGACGGGCCGGGAAACGGGAAGCGGATTGTCTTCATCGCGGCGGAGGAGTCATACCGCTCGGAGCTGTCGATGCCGCTGATGGCCCGGATTCTGTCGCGGCACGGCTTTACCTGCACGGTGCTGTTCGCGATCGACCCGGCGACGGGCACGATCGATCCGCATGTGAAAGACAATATCCCAGGACTGGAAACGTTGGACTCGGCGGATCTTGTTGTCGCATTCATGCGCTGGCGCGAACTGCCCGACCAACAGATGAAGCACATCATCGATTACACCGAGTCTGGTCGGCCGATCATCGGGATTCGTAACGCCACGCATCCGTTTCGCTATGCGACTCGCCCTGATAGCCCGTATGCGAAGTTCGATTCCAGCAGCCAGGACCCGGTCGGCGGCTGGGGCCGGTTGGTGTTGGGCGAGACCTGGGTTTCTCACTACGGCAAGAATTTGGTCGAGAGCACGCGCTGCGACGTAGTGAACTTCGCCGCCAGCCATCCGATCTTTCGCGGTACGCGCCGCAACTTCTGGATTCCCGACGATGTGTATGGCGTCAGTGAAAAACTCGAAGGCGACAGCGAGCCCGTGCTGCTCGGACAGCCGCTCGTGGGTTGGTCGCCCGATGATCAGCCAGTCGCCGACAAAGCTCCGGTGCCCATCGCCTGGACGAAGTCCTACACCGGTTCATCCGGCAAGGCAGCTCGCGTGTTCACGACGACGATGGGACACGGCGACGCCTTCAAAGTCGAGGATTTTCGCCGCATGTTGGCCAACGCTTGCTACTGGTGCCTGGAACTGGAAGACCGCATCGACGCCCACTCGGACATGGTCATCACCGGCGCGTACGAACCCGGCCCGGCGGGAGCGCAGGGGTTGAAGAAGGGCGTCAAGCCGGATGATCCGTCGTTCGTCGCGGTGGAGCGGCAGGCAGTCAATGCACAGGCCGCCACGCGTGCGTTAATCGACGATACGCAGCCGGGCTGGCGAGCCCTTTCCGAAGCCGACTTCGCCAAAGTGAATAGCGCCGACGACACTTGGACTTGGCGGGACGGTGTCCTGCACTGCACGGGTCAGCCGATCAGCGTGCTGCGAACTGAGAAACAGTATCGCAATTGTGAACTGGTAGTGGAATGGATGCACGAAAAGCCAGCGGGCAATAGCGGCGTGTTTGTTTGGGTCACACCGGAGTCGATCGAGCGGCTGGCTGCCGCGGGCAAACCCGGATTGCCAAGTGGTATCGAAGTGCAGATTCTCGATCACGGCTTCACCGCCATGATGAAGGCTCGCGGTGCGAATACCGATTGGTTCGGGACGAACGGTGACGTCTTTCCGGTGGGTGTGAAGATGACGCCGTTCCCACCGTTATCGCCCGACGGCAGCCGCAGCTACCCGCGTCGGCACATGGCCAACGGGCACGGGCAATGGAACCACTACTACATCCGCGCCATCAACGGCGAGGTGCGGTTGTGGGTGAACGGCGAGGAAGTTTCCGGCGGCACCGGCTGCGATCCGGCCGAGGGATATCTGTGCCTGGAAAGCGAAGGTTCGCCCATCCAGTTCCGCAAACTCCGCATCCGCGAACTGCCGTAGAGCCCGCCATCCGGGATAGGTGTTCAATCGAGGTCCAGATGGTGCTTCAGAAATAGCAACTGGACGGCGCGCAGGTAATCGGCGTTGTCTTTCTTGGCAAAGCCATGGCCTTCGTTGTCGGCGTAGACGGTCCAGACGGGACGGCCTTGCGCGCGGACTTGGTCAGCGATCTGCTGGGCTTCCGAAAAGGGGACGCGGGGATCGTTCACGCCGTGGGCGACTAACAGCGCCGAGCGGATCTTGTCGGCGTGAGCCGTGGGATTGATCTTGGCAAAGACCGCCTGCATCTTGGGATCGCGCTCGTCGCCGTACTCGGCACGTCGCAGATCCTGACGATAAGCGGCCGTGTTATTCAGGAAGGTCGTGAAACTGGCGATGCCGACGATATCGATACCGGCTTTGATTCGTTCGCCGTAATGAATCAATGACGCCAAGACCATGTAGCCGCCATAGGAACCTCCCGTCACGGCGACTCGCGAGGCATCGAGCTCTGGTTGCTTGGCAATCCAATCCAACAAAGCCCCGATGTCGCGCACGCTATCCTCGCGCAGTTCGGCGTTGTCCAACTTGAGATACGTCTTGCCGTAGCCTGCCGAACCGCGGACGTTAGGAGCCAGCACGGCGACACCCAGATCGTTCACGTACGAC
>JBGTHH010000215.1:0-4839 GCA_041746275.1 Pirellulaceae bacterium
ACGGGATGGATGAGCCACGTAGGGTGGTTGCTCGCAACCACAATCATCCCATCAGATCACCGTTCCAAAACGAACCCGAAGATGTTTCACATAGGTGTTTGTGGTTGCAAGCAACCACCCTACTTACTGCGAAGATCGCACCCCATCCGCCTCGTCCCTCGCCTGCGGCTTGCTCCTAAGCTCCAAGGTTATCTCCGTCTTGTTCGGGAAGATACTCACGGATGCGGTGGCGTTCAATAATCCAAAGCTTTCCCTCGATTGCGCCGTCTTCCAGAGCTGACACCAGAGTGTTCACGGCTTGGTACAAGTCGCCTGGAGTTGGCCGCCGAGGCAAACGGATCACGGCGATCTCGGTGTAATCTTGCGGTGAGAAGACAAACGGATTGGAGAAATCCAAGTCGAGCGTGACCAGACAACGTTTCTCCTGACGGCAAACGTCGATCAAGTTTGAGTCGGCGGCACTTGTCAATCCCTGCTCCACAACCGTAGACACGTCGTGACCAGCATCGGCGAGCATATGCCTGCCACGCTCGCCAAGATTCTCGTCAAGCTTCACCCGCAACGGACGGTCCTCCGATTTCGACGAAACGCTCGCGAGTCATCTCGGCTCCGTACGCAAGGCAGGCGTAAATATCCGCTTCTTGCAAACCGGGGTAATTGTCGAGGATCTCCGGGATCGTCCAGCCGCTGGCCAAGAAATCGAGGATCAGCGATACCCAGATCCGATGCCCTTTGATGCATGGCTTTCCGAAACAGATGCGCGGATTAACGCTGATTCGTTCTAGCACCTCAGTTCGGTTCATTCCTTTGTCCTCAAAAGGTCGGTTGGCTCGATTATACCCCTATCGATGTGGCTGCCTCCAGCCTATGAGTCTGGGGAACTCGAACTTGCGCCGCACTGGTCGTTACGAGATTCCCTTCGCTCCGAAATCGAGCTCACCTCTGCGCGGGACGTCGGGGACGCGGGACGTCGGGGGACGTCGGGGACACCCATCCACGGCGACAAGCTACGCAGCGTGACAAGACTGCTGGAACTGTGGTGGGATGTGCCCTTCGCGAATGGCCTTGGTCGGAACTGTGCTCTTGTAACCCGACGGGCTACAATGTCCGCTGTTGAACGATTACTCCCACGGCACGGGCGGTGATCGCTGTGCTTCGGTTGGCGGCCATAGATCAAAAGGCTTTTCGATGACAACCAAAGAAAAGGCAATCTCGCTCATCCAAACACTCAGTGATGATGTTTCGCTTGACGACGTGATCGATCGGCTTTACCTCCTGCGCAAGATCGAATTGGGCATCGCGCAGGCGGATGCCGGCGATGTGATGGAACACGATGCATTCATGGATGAGCTTGAGGCCGAAGATGCCCAGTAAGATCTACTGGACACGTCAATCTCGCGACGACTTGCAGGGACCTCAGGGGACACCCATCCTTCTCGCCCAGTCAGGGTCAGCGGTCATGATCGATAATGGATGGGTGTCCCCAGCCATCCCCAGCCATCCTATCCACAAATGCACTATTTCTCCAAAACGCGGCGCCAGCGGCGCGGCAATGCGGCAAAGGCTCGTTCATAGGTCATCTCGAGCGGCAGCGGGACGTGGGCACCCGGTTCCAGAAACAACGGCATATCTGGCAGGCTATCGCCGACGGAGACTGGCTGCACATAGGCCCGCGTGCTGACTCCCGCGGGACCGGACTCGTAGGCCGCCAATGTTAATGGCTTCTCCGGCTCGGGATAGACTTGACCCGTCATCTCATCCCAAAGAACTCCGTGAATACCGTGTGGATCGCGCGGTCCGGGCGCATGAAGGTCAACGACCAACAGATGCACGCCGTGGAATAAGAAGTCGGCTGCCTTTTCCACGAACGCCCGCACCGCGATGTTGCTGGACTTGTTCCCACGCGACACGATCTCGACGACGGCGACAATGCGGTCGCCTGTGGCATGCCGCGCGAACGGGGACAGCCAGCCCTCTTGAAATGACTCTTGAAGAAGAACTTGCCGCCTCGCTGGCCGCAATCGGTCGCGGCATGGCGGATGTGAAGGCTGGACGGACACGGCCTGATCGCGATGTGATGGCTGAACTCGGCTCACGTGATGACCTTTAACGTCGAATTGACAGCCGAGGCCGCACGCGACGTCAAAGAGGCGTACGACTAGATCAGCGAGCATGGCCCCGGCTAGTCCCGATCCGTGGAAGACCGGTCTTTCGGAAAAACTCGCGACGCTCGAATCGTTCCCGGATCGCTGTTTGTCGGCATACGAAACAGTAAGGATTTCCTGAAGGGTGTTTACCGAGAACGCGTGCGCAGTAAACTAATGCGGGCGTGATACTCGCGTGGGAGCGGAGGAAAGCGTCTGCGATCAGGTCGTGGCCGATTGCCAGAGTCGCTGTCTCGTACCTCCAGGTTTGGCCTCGATGTTTCTGATTGATACGGCGATTCTTGTTGCCGGCGTTTTGTTGTTGTTGGGAATTGCCTCGAGCAAATTCTCTGCACGCCTGGGCATGCCGGTGCTGGTGATGTTCCTCGGGGTGGGGATGCTGGCCGGATCGGAAGGGATTGGCGGCATCGCCTTCGAAGATTACTCGGTGGCGTACGCGATCGGCACGCTTGCTCTGGCGTTGATCCTGTTTGACGGAGGGCTGCAAACGCCCTACCGATCCGTCCGCGCGGCATGGAAACCGGCGGGGATCTTGGCGACGGTTGGCGTCTTCATAACGGCCGTCGTCACGGGCGTGGCGGCCTCATGGATTCTGCAACTGTCGCTGACCCAAGGATTGTTATTGGGCAGTATCGTCGGATCTACCGACGCGGCTGCGGTGTTCTCGGTTTTGCGCTCGGGCGGTGTCCACATTCGCCGCCGGTTGGCGGACATCTTGGAGGTGGAGAGCGGCTCGAATGATCCGATGGCCATTTTCATGACCGTCGGATTGATCGAGGTCCTCTCCGGGCAAACTGGACCGGGGGCTGGTTTGTTGCTGATGTTTCTAAAACAAATGGTCGTGGGGTTGATTGTCGGACTGCTTGTCGGCCGCGTCGCGGTGGGGGCGATCAATCACATCCAACTGGGTGCCGCTGGGCTGTACCCGGTGTTGGCAACGGCATTTGGGTTATTCACTTTTGGATTGGCAGCGGATCTCGGCGGCAGCGGGTTCTTGGCGGTCTATTTAGCCGGCATGGTGATCGGTAACAGTCGGATCGTCTTCCATCGCGGGATTCTGCTGTTCCACGACGCGGCAGCTTGGCTGGGACAGATTCTGATGTTTATTGTTCTGGGTCTTCTGAGTTTTCCCAGTCGGTTGCTGGATGTATTCGTGCCGGGGATGGCAATCGCCGCCGTGTTGGTGCTGGTCGCCCGCCCGCTGGCGGTGGCTTTCACGCTGTTTCCCTTTCGTTATTCGATCCGGGAACGGTTGTTTCTTTCCTGGGTCGGCTTGAAAGGGGCCGTACCGATCACGTTGGCAACCTTCCCGCTGCTGGCAGGTCTGCCGGCTGCATCGTTGATGTTCGACATTGTCTTCTTTGTGGTCTTGGTATCCGCAGTGGTGCAGGGGTGGAGTTTACCCTGGGTCGCGCGACGGCTGCAGTTGGAGGCCCCTCCCAAGCGGGAGGCACCCGTCACGCTAGAGATCAGCTCGCTATTTAACGTCGAAGGAGACATCGTTGATTATTACGTCGATGCCGACACACCCGCCGCTGGGCAAATGGTTAAGGATCTGGCCTTGCCCGAGGAAGTGGTGGTGGCCCTGATCGTGCGCAATCAACAGACCCTGCTGCCCAAGGGAAGTTCTAAAATCGAAGCGGGGGATCACGTGATTGTGGTCCTGCGCCCCGCAGTCAGGCCGATGGTTGATCGCGTCTTTGCCCGTCGGGAACACGAAGTGCGATTAACGGCTCTACCGACTGCCCTTGAGTTCCCGCTGAAAGGACGGATCAAGGTAGCGGAACTGGAACAATTCTACGACATCAAGCTGAGCGGAAATGACGAGCAAACCTTGGACGAATGGATCCGGGAACGGGCTGGAAAAAAAGAGGTCACAACGGGACTCACGATTCCCTGTGACCAACTCCTGTTGTGTGTCCGCGGACTCACAAACGATGGCCATGTCGAATTCGTCGGAATGACGATTCTGCCCGAGACAGTCGAGCAGCCAAGGCCATCAGTGAAAGCAATCGCGGCAGCAGCGGCGGGCTCCGAGACGCCCCCGGCGAAGCCGCCAGAAGCGGCGGACGAGACGGATCGGCTCAGTTGATCTTCGCGGGCCGAGCCGCAGCTTCATCACTGCCGAGCCACAACAAGTAACGAGCAACAACGGGGACACCAATTGTGGAGTGAATGGGCGGCGATGAACTGATCTGTTATGTTTGTGGCTCCTGATTTTCGATTCGGAGCCGCGTAGGGTGGTTGCTTGCAACCACAATCATCCCGTCCGATCACCGTTCCCAAACGAACCCGACGATGTTTCGCATAGATGGATTGTGGTTGCAAGCAACCACTCTACTTACTTAAACCGAAGTCATGATCACTCGAGGTCATACGGACAGGCAGTATCATCTCGTTTTGATGATGTTGTCCTGAAAGATTTGATACCTGCGGCGTGCGAGTCGGAGCTCAAGTCAGGAATCCGACGTCGAACGGCCGGCCGCCGAATAGATCGTCAAAAAAGTCGCCGTGCCCGAACAACTCATCGACGGCGGCAGCGGAGCGGTCTGCGCGTTTCGCGCCATCGGTCGGCCCAACGTCGCTATCGCGGATGGCTCTGCGATTGTCCGCCGTTGCGTCGGGACGTGCGAGCTGCGGCACAGGTGCCCACACGTCGCGAGGTCCTGGCTCA
>JBGTHH010000216.1:0-4305 GCA_041746275.1 Pirellulaceae bacterium
CTCTCCACGTCGGGCATCACGAACGATTCTGTGTGAACCCAGCGGCGAGCGAATAGCGTCGAGCCATCCCGTTGGCAGGCATCGGCCTTGGTGCGACGGAAGACGACCGAGTTCAGTCGGTGCCGATTTTCAATCATGTCGTCCGGGCTGTTGAACAGCGTCGAATCCAGAAGTTGAATCAGCATCCAGAATCGAAAATGATCGCCTTGATGCGGTGTGCCGGAGAGCAGCAGCAGATCGCGGCAGTGACTTCGGAGCAGTTCCGCCAGCCGGTAGTTGTCTGTCTTCGTGACACGAACGCCGTTGCGATAGGCCGTCAGGTGATGAGCTTCATCGAACACGACCAAGTCCCACGGTTCCATGAGACATCCTCCGTGCCATTTCGCGCAGCCGACCAATTCGGGTGTTCCTGGCGCAGAATGGTTTCGATCATGCGGCGTGCGGAACGCCACATGCCGTTGCTGATCGCCAGATGTTCCGCCGGTGTCTTCATCCGCAGCGGCGCGACCATCGCTTCATCGAGCATTTCAAACGCACGTGTTGGTGTCATGGCCAAACCTTGTTGATGTCAATGCGGTAAAGGCTCGTTGATCCGCAACTTGTAATCGCAAAAGGATTTCATCAAGGCTGCGAATGAGTCGGGCCGGTATTTCTTGAAACCTTCTTCGTCTACGAAAACGAAGTCGTATCGAACGGACTTCTGGGCCTCGTTGATGTCGTCACACCATTGTTTCAGGCGAGCCATCTTCAGCGGCACGTGGAGGTCTTCCTGTCCTTTCGTCTCGACGATCACAACATCATTGGCGCTGACCTTGAAGCCTTCGATAATCGTCTTGGTCGCTTGTAGCTCGGAGAGGTTTCGCAGCGTGTTCGGGTCTTCCAGTTCGATGGGCTTGTCGAACAGATCGTAATGCACGAAATCCTTCACCTTGGGGTACAGCACGTCATAGCCGCTGACCAATCGCAAATCCTTCATGATGGTCTGCGCGAAGTAGCCGATCACACTGCGATAGTCCGCGATGCCGGCGCTGTCCAGCACGGTCGTGTGCGTGACTTGGCAGGTGGTGATGTCCTTGAAGACGATCTCGCGCTGCTGCTCGGCGGTGAATTGCTGATACGGCACTTTGGCATGATCGAACATGGCGGGCGTCAGCAGATTCAGGTTCTTGTATTCGCGATACACGCGAGCCGTCATGATCGGTATTTCGATGTCGAGCGAGTCGATGTCCTTCTTGGTGTTCTGTGTATCCACTTCAACAAGGAGCGGCGTCTTCGGGCCGGTTCCTTCGCCCATCGCCGCACGTTCCAGCACGACGCCTTCGGCCTGGATGGATTCGACGAAATCCATGAAAGCTTCGGTGCCAACGACGCTCACATATTCCGTGACGCTGCCCGGATACATCTTCCGCAAACCGCGGCCGAGCGTTTGCTCGGGCAAGCTCCAAGCCAGTACAAGGCTTAGCACTTTTGTCTTGCCCGCGCCGGTGGCCATCTTCACGACGAAGCGTCGCCAGGATTCGTCGAACATGCCGGTCGAGACGGTCCCGGAACTGTCGAACCGGAGCAGATCGAATTTGTCCTTCACGCCGACCACGTCGTACAAGAAGACGATGGTTTCAAGCGCCTCGCGTTGCGCAAAGAAGTACTGAAACTCTTCGGCTGTCCCATCCGCCTTGGGCAAGAGATGCTGCTCGGCGAACCACCAGCGGAGCAGATTTTTGCTGGTCTCGGTCGCGCCGTCATAGCCGCCATCGCGAAAGGCTTGCACTTTTTTCCGAAGTGTCGGAACCAATGGCGGAAGCAACTTCTCGAAGCTCGTCGTCCGCAGCGCCTCATCGGCCGGAAACCAACGGATGTCCGGATCGAGAATCGCGTGTGGGTCGTCGGGAAAGTCGGGATGCAAGGCCATGAATCGTTTGCCTGGTTGGAAGCGGAGAGACTTTCAGGACGCCCAGTTTTCGACGGTAATTCCGGAGATCGTTTGAAAATCGGAGTCCTTCGAGACGACGGTGCAATTGGGCAAGGTCCGGGCGATCGCTCCGATTTGCATGTCGATTTGCTGAATCATGCGACCGGAACGCTTCAGCTCGGCAAAGATACGCCCAAACTCTTCGGCGGCCTCATTCGTGTAAGGCCAGATGACAAGGGTCGCCAGCGCCTGCCGCAGTGACCTCAAATTGCGCTCACGGCTCGAACTGCATTCGACGCCGCTCCAAAGTTCGCCCAACACTGGCACGCAAATGCCGATGCGATGGCCAGCCTTGCGCTCTGCAATCGCCCGCTCACGAACGCCACCGCGCCGGGCCTGGTAGTCTTGAGCAATACCCGTGTCCAAGAGGTAGTGACGCTTCATGGTGCGTCACCGTCGGGCATGGCTTCCATTTGCTGGCGGACCGCTTCGATGTTGAATTGGCGGCACTTCTCGCGCCAGCGCTCAAGTTCTGCTTCCTCACCCCCCGCCCAATTCAGCGGCTCAATCTTTTCCACGGCCTCGATCCACGCCGCGATGGAATCCGGATCGTCCCGCCATTCATCTTCCGATAAGCCTATCTTCTCACTAGGCGGGGCGAGCGGCTCCACCAGCAGTTCCATCCCTTCCGGCCAATCGACTGGCTCCGAGGGCAGAATGCGACCGTTGGTCCAAGTGGCTCTTACTGCATTCATGGCCTTGCTCCTTGTCCAATGAAATGGCTTTTCTATCTGGATTCTAACCTAGTCGAATTCGACCAGTTTAGAAACTCGCCTATTTGTCGTCATTTCTTCCCGCCCACCGCCACGTCCACGATCGTCATCGTGTCGTTGCCGAAGATGTCCACGACTTTTACGGCGATCTTGACCCGCTTCTTGTCTTTGGCAACATCACGCGCCGCGCTGGCCAGTTCCAAGCTGCGGTCTTTCTTCGTGCGGAAGCTTTGCCATTCGTTTTCGAAGATGAAGTCGCCGGTCCATTGTTCCACGATCGCGCCGGTCGCTTCATCTTTCACGCGGATGATCTCCTTCTTATTCTCGAAGTCGAAATCGACCGACCAGTAGTCGATCCAGTCGGTCCAGCTTTTCGTCAGCACGTCGCGAGTCACGACGCCCTTCGCGTCTTTGGAGATCTTCACGATCTGCCCGCGTTCGACGACGATCTTCGAGCCTTTCTCCTTGATACTGGCTGCCGCCGCGTCGGCGCTGTCTTGCGAGTAGAAGACCGAGAAGTCGGTGAGCTGCACGGCCTCGGTCGCCGGTTTGGCTTTCGTTCCGACCTTCACGATCGCCTTCACCTCGATGGCCGCCACGTCGTGGAACACCACCTGGTTCTTCTCGACCGCCCGCTTGTCGAACACCTCGGCCGGGATGTATTTCGGCTGGATGTCGATCCCCTTCGATTTCGCCTCGTCGAGCACGTTGGGGAACAGGCCCATCTCGAACTCGAAGCCCAGCAGATCGACCTTGGTGATGTGCTTCTGCCGACATTCCAGGATGATCTCTTCGACGAACAGCCGCGTGACCGGCAGGTTGACCGGGCCGACGACGACCATGCGTCCCGCCTTCTTGCCGTGGAAGGTTTTCAAACCCGTCGTCGCCTCAGCCTTGTAGGCGCGCAGGATCAGCGCGAGGAAATCGGCTTCCTTCGCTGCAAGCTGCTGCTGTTGTTCCTCTTCGCGGAGGTTCGGGTTGACGCCAATAAAATGCTGCCGTTCGTACTTGCCGAGGTTGAGGATTTCGAAGGCGCGGTAGGTCTGATCTGCGGCCTTGCGCTGGCGTTGCACGCCGATCAGTCGTTTGCGCGTGGTGTGGATGGCGAATTTGCCGAGATCGTGCCTGGCTGTTTACCGGTGGAATATCGTCCCAGAGGTTGGGAACTGCTCTGCCATCCGATTCATCCAGATAAAGTTTTTCTCGCGGCCAACTCTCTTTTCTTTTAGACCAGAACTTGCGCGTTGCCACGTTATTTGCCCGTTCGTTGTGTTGCCAAAGATTTCCAACATTGCGGCACGAACGTAATGACTAATCGCGGGCCCCATTTGAACGTAAATGCTTCCATCCTCCGTCAGCAGATCGCGCAACAGGACAAGTCGTTCGTAGATCATGGAGATGAACGAATCGGCCCCTTGGCCCCAGGTGTCGCGGTAGGCGATTTCTTCGAGGATGTTCGGCTTCTTGGTGAAGGTGTCGTCGCCGATCTCGATGTCCATGCTGAAGTCGGCCCTGACGTCGAAGGGCGGGTCGATGTAGATCAGCTTGATGCCCCCTGAGCCTCGATCTCCTCGCGCAGCGGGCCGTTCTTGAGGCTGGAGAGGATGATCTTGTTGTCGCCCC
>JBGTHH010000217.1:0-2259 GCA_041746275.1 Pirellulaceae bacterium
ATGCCGCCGTAGATCAAGCCGACGCAGAGGACCAATTGCACTATCGTCAGGAGCGTATTGGCGACGAAAAAGTGGTCCATTTCCGCCATCATCGCCGCGTTCATCGCTTCCTGGTTTTTCCGCTGCTCGGAGGACACGGAACCCAGGCCCGCGAACATCTGTTGCATCCGGGCTCCGAAGATGAGATTGAACGCCTTGGCGGTGCCCGACAATCCGCCCAGTACTCCCAGCACGATGGCGATAATGCAAATGGCCGTCACACCGCTGCTACGCCGCGTGTTGGTCGCTGGCAATCGACCCGGCCGCAGCGAAGTGCTATCGGCGAACGGATTGGGATCACGAGTATTTTCGGCAGGGGGATTCTCGCCAGCGGGATTCTCGGCAGTGGACACGCCAACTCCATCGTCGAAAAGAAGGAAAATTTTAGAGAGTGGGAGGCCGGTCAACGGGCAGGCCTGAGAAGCTCGCGATGACCTCGTCACCCGTATAGCCTTGCTCCCCCAACTGAAAGGCATTGGCTACCGGGCCGTTCAGATACACGATCAACCCATAAATGCAGAGTGCTAAACTCGTCGGCGCGCAGTAACAGGAAAACACCGTCCCCAACCCGGCCAACAGCGAGATGATCCCCAGCGTGCGGCTTCTGAACTTCCAGTTACGAAAACCGGCATATAGTTGCAGACCGCCGATGATGATGAGAAAAAAGCCCAAACCGCCATAAACCCAAGTCATCATATTGGCCACCACCTCAGGCGAAGGGCCAGTCCCGGATTGGAATCTGGATTGGAAATTGGGATCTTCGCGCAGGGCCTCGTGCATAAAGAATCCCATGAAGATCCCCAACGTGATCAGACCCAAACCAGTCAGCAGATCGAGCGCGCCTTGAACCATCATCAGGACACTAACGACCCTGACCTGATTGACCATGCCTGGCGATTGCGGAGGAGGTAGAGGCTTATCTCCGGTCGGATAGTTCGCGGAGAAATCCGACGGGGTGGCGTAGGGGTTCGACATGGCGACGGATTTCCACAAAAAGTTGTTATCGCAACGCGTCGATCAGCCGATCCACGTCAGTGGAGTTCACATACGCGTGCGGGCTGATGCGCAGGCGTCCTTCTCGGCAGCTCAGCACCACATGCTGTTCGAGGCAACGCCGCCGGAGCTCCCCCGCATCGCGTCCCGGCATTTCAAAGGATACGATGCCCGACCGATGTCGCTCGTCGCGATGACTATGAATCACGGCACCGCATTCCGCGAGCCGTTCACAAGCTAGATGGGTGATGGACAAGACTCGATCCGCGATGGTGGACTGATCCGCTGAAAGACCGAACGCGGTTAGCATATCCAAGCTCGCTCCCCACGCCAATAGTCCGACCATATTCTGCGAGCCACCTTCATAACGCGCGGCGCTCGCCTTCAAGCGGAATTCAATGTGCGCGAAGTCGTAGGCATGCACGACGCTGTTCCAGCCCACTCCCCACGGCCGCAACATGTCGAGATGCTCGCGACGGATATACAACAATCCCGCTCCTTCGGGACCCAATTGCCACTTGTGCCCATCGGCGGCGACGAAGTCCACGGCCGTTGTCCGCACGTTCAGCGGAAATACGCCGAGTCCCTGGATGGCATCCAAGCAGACCAAGATCCCGCGCGCATGCGCTGCCTGTACCAACTCGGCCACATCCAGACGCCAGCCACTGGCGTAACCGACCCAACTGACCGCGATGACGCGCGTCTGCGGATCGCATGCGGCAAGTAAACGCTCCAAGTCCACGCGGCCCCGTTCGACTTCTACTCGACGCGTCTCGATGCCGCGCGTGGCCAAGTTCATCCACGGGTACAGATTGGAGGGAAATTCGTTCGCCAGCGTGACGACATTCTCGCCCGCCACCCAAGGAAGTCCCTCGGCGATTAAGCTGAGTCCGCTGGTCGTGTTGGGGATCAAAGCGATCTCGTCGGTAGTGGCTCCGAGCATCAGCGCCGCTGCATTCCGCGTCTTCTCGATACATTTGGCCCAGCGTGGCCAAACGGTATCGCCGTCGTAAGTGGCCTCGTCCAACCATTGCAGGACCGCCTCGCGAGCTGGCTGAGGAAGAGGGGCCACGGCGGCATGATCGAAATAAGCCCACTTGTCGGTAATCGGACAAAGCTTTCTCAGCCGTTCCCAGTTGGTCTCGTCCGCAGGCGGATTGGTCATCTGGGTCCTCCTGAGAGCCTGTCCGAAAAGGGGTCTGACCCTTTGGAGGCGAGTCGTTTTCA
>JBGTHH010000218.1:0-4309 GCA_041746275.1 Pirellulaceae bacterium
TGGTACGACTTGAGTTCCCGATGCCCGTGTGGAGTCAATCGTGATGCCCGTTCGAGTTTTCCTGCAACCACATCGCTTGGTGTTCGTGGTCCTGTTGGTACTGGTTGTGTCGGAGCTCAAAGCCGACGAGTTTCCGCAGCCATTCAATACCCAAGAGCTGACCGAACCGTTACTTTCTCCCGCCGAGGCCCTGGCACGCCTGGCCCTGCCGGAAGGTTTTCGGGCGACGCTGTTCGCCGCCGAACCGGATGTGCATCAGCCGATCGCGTTGGCGACCGATCCGCGCGGACGCCTGTGGGTCGCGGAATGCTATACGTATGCGGAACGAGCGACTAACTTCGACACCAAGCTGCGGGATCGCATCATCATCCTGGAAGACACCGACGGCGATGGCCAATTCGATAAACGCACGGTCTTTTGGGACCAAGCCAGCAAACTGACGAGTATCGAAGTCGGATTCGGTGGCGTCTGGGCGCTGTGCGCTCCAAACTTGTTGTTCATCCCCGATCGCGATGGTGACGATGTTCCGGACAGCGAACCGATCGTCGTCCTGAATGGATGGGATGGAGACGTGATCCGACACAACATCGTCAACGGCTTGCGGTGGGGACCGGACGGTTGGTTATACGGCCGACATGGGATCACAACCACTTCGTTGGTCGGCCCGCCCGCCACGGCACCCGAACACAGAACGCCCGTGGATTGCGGTATCTGGCGTTATCATCCCACACGCAAGACGTTTGAAATCGTCTGCAGCGGCACGACGAATCCGTGGGGCATGGACTGGGACGAGCACGGCCAAATGTTTTTCATCAACACCGTGATCGGTCATCTCTGGCACGTGATTCCAGGAGCCTACTATCAGCGGATGTTTGGCGAGCACTTCGATTCGCATGTCTACCAATTGTTGCCCCAAACCGCGGATCACTATCACTGGGATACGAAGGAAGCTTGGCACGACATCAAGAAGCTGGGAGTCACGCCAACCACGGACGAAGCAGGTGGCGGTCACGCCCACTGTGGCATGATGATCTACCTGGGCGACAACTGGCCGCGACGTTACCGCAATCAACTCTTCACTTGTAATTTCCATGGATTGCGAGTGAATTGTGATCGGCTGGAACGCCAGGGTGCCACCTATGTCGGCAAGCACGAACCCGATTTCCTGCGCACGACGGATACCTGGTTTCGTGGCCTGGAACTGGTGTATGGCCCCGATGGCGGTGTCTACATGGCCGATTGGTCGGACATCGGCGAGTGTCATGAGAATGACGGAGTTCACCGGACTTCGGGACGCATCTATAAGATCACTTATGGTGCAACTCGGTCGACCACGCGCCCGGATCTCGCGCGGGCCACGAATGACGAACTGGTCAAGCTGCAGTTCCATCGCAACGATTGGTACGTCCGGCAGGCTCGGCGGTTATTGCAGGAGCGCACGGACGCGGGCACGGACATGACGGCCGTGTGGCAACAGCTTCACCACCACTTTCAACACGACGACGAAGTAACGCACCAGCTCCGGGCGATGTGGGCCTTACAGGCGACGGGCGGATTGCGGGAAGCCTGGCTAATGGAACGGCTGCACCACGACAACGAACACGTCCGCGTGTGGGCCGTGCAGTTTCTGGTCGATCAAGGAAGCGTTTCGGACGCCACGCGAAAGGCCTTGGAAACACTGGCACAACGCGAAACGTCGGGGCTGGTCCTGTCCTATCTCGCTTCGGCGCTGGGCCGTTTGCCACACGACGAGCGGTGGGATATCGCCAAGGCATTGGCACGCCAAGCGACGTTCGCCGACGATCCCGTCTTGCCGCTGATGGTGTGGTACGGTGTGGAGCCGGCCGTCGTCGAGTTTCCCACGTCAGCGATTGAAATCGCGGCGATCAGTCAGTTTCCCCTACTGAGACAACACATTGCTCGACGCATCACCACGGAAATCGAACGACAACCCGCAGCGATCGATCAATTGGTCGCGTTGCTCGATAAGCAGCGCGAAGCTTCGTTTCTGCTCGACATCCTGCAGGGTATGGAGGCGGCGCTCCGGGGCTGGCGGCAGGCTCCCCAACCGGCGAGTTGGCCGACGAATTCCGCGGCGCTGGCGACGAGCGAGAACGAACAAGTTCGCCAGATTAGCCGCGATTTGTCAGTCGTGTTCGGCGATGGCCGGGCGCTGGATGAACTCCAACGCATCGCGGCTGGCAACGGCGCGGAACTGTCCGCGCGACGAGCGGCGATTCAGACTTTGGTCGCCGCGCGGGACACGAGTGTCGTACCTTTGCTTCAAAAACTGCTGACCGATCGTGATCTCGGCATCGATGCCATTCGAGGACTGGCGGCGTTCGATGATCCGTCAACGCCGAAACTGTTGATTGGCAACTTCGGTGCGTTTCATCGCGAGCCGACTCGTCGCGAGGCCATCACCACGCTCACATCGCGACCGGCCTCGGTGCGGGCTTTGCTGGCGGCCGTCACCGAAGGACAGATCGGCCGCGACCACGTCTCGCCGTTCCAATTGCGACAGATGCAATTGCTGAACGATTCCGAGATCGATCGCGAGATCGCGCGGCTGTGGCCGGAATTACAGCAACTTTCCTCGGAGAAGTTGCAACGGATCGCAGAGTATCAAGTGACGTTAGTTCCCACAGTCTTGGCCGCCGCCGACTTGTCGTCCGGTCGAGCGATCTTTAATCAGAACTGTGGCAAGTGTCATCAACTGTTTGGACAAGGTGGTCGCATCGGTCCCGATCTGACTGGCGCGCAGCGGAACAATCTGAACTATCTGTTGGAAAATATCGTGGATCCCAGTGCCACGGTGTCGAAGAACTATCACTTGTCGATCGCCCTGCTGCACGACGGCCGAGTGCTCAGCGGAATTGTGACCGAGCAAAGCGAGCGGACGCTCACGCTCCAGACGATCTCCGAGCGTTTGGTGCTGTTGCGTGACGAGATCGAGGAACTCCGCGAGTCGAAGCTGTCGATGATGCCCGACCGGCAGCTTGACGTGATGACGCCGGAACACGTGCGAGACCTGATCGGCTACCTCATGTCACCCAGTCAGGTTCCGTTGCCGGGACATACCGCCACGGGAGAATGAGTCGCGACTTCGCCCGACACATCACGCGCGAATCGAGTCGACGCGTTGCATCTCACGGTTCGATGGTCCCATGCGCCGAGCGACATCCAGCCCTTCAAGCATGGTGTTGTAAATGTCCAGTCCTTCGGCACCGACGTCCATAATCTGGCCCGTCTTGAAGCGACCGTTGGCTCCGGTGACGGCGTGGAAGATGCCCGACAGCTCGCGTTTCACATCGTTATGGCGTCCGTCTCCCGATTCGGTCGAGATCGTCAACAGCGAGTTCTCCAAGATGGTTCGGCCATTGGCTTCGACACAGTCAGGACCCGTCAGTCGCTCCAAGAAGTAAGCGACTTCACGCATCTTCATGTGCGCGTGAGCGCGTAGCTGCTCGTTCTTCTTCTTTTCATCGAAGGCATGCCACCATTCGTGGCTGCACGCATTGGAGCCCGAAGCCTTGCGGTGCGCGGCGTCATCGAACTCGAAGACGGTTCGCCCCGCGTACTCGTACTTCCCTTTCAATCGGATGCGTTCACCGGAAGCCAGGAACGTGATCGAGCCGAATCGCACCCGATCGGTTTGAATCGCCAAAGCGTACAGATCCGCCAGCAATCGCCATTCGGTGGTGAGTTCGTCGAGCGTGATGTCGATCCCTTCTCCGCCCGGATCGGCTTCGCCGCCATGCAGGAGTTGCGAGGCAGGTGGCAGATTCGGCGCGGCCTCACGGGATTGCAAGCCATACGCACGCTGTTCGTACTCGCGAATCCGTTCGAGATGGTCGGACACACGGGCGCGGGATGTGGCCCCCAACGGCGACCTGTTCGCGGTATAGAACTTGTACTGATCGACCACGGCGTCGAGCACGCTGCGTTTGAGGCGTTGTCGACGCAAGTCAGTTTCGTCACCCGACAATGCGATCGAGCCAAAAACGCGCTCAAACAAATCGCGAGGGGTCTCCTGCATTGCCGCCGCGACCGTGCCATCCTCGTTGTAGCTGTGAACGTAACGACCGACTCGGCTGCGACGAAAGAAAGTGCCTGCCACCAGCGTGGGCACCGTGCCCGCCGGCAGACCATCTGGGTAGTGGGCTTTGCGAATCACCTGATCGATCGATGGCCCTCCCGCCTTGGCCTCCCCGTCAGGCGGCTCGGCTACAAACGCCGCAGTGGCTCCATCGTAGTGCGCGTTGATTCCGGGCCGGTCGCAACGGACATGGTCAACGCCCCGCATGAT
>JBGTHH010000219.1:0-2084 GCA_041746275.1 Pirellulaceae bacterium
CAGCCTGTCGACAGGCTGGATGCCTATCCCACTTAATTCTCGAACGATCCTAACATCCTCTACAGCAGTAATGGTTGGGTTTGATGCTATTTCGGCAAGATTTATGCAAGCACGACGCGCAAGCGAGTGTGTCGTAACGCAAAGCAGATTCACACACTCGCTTGCGCGTCGTGCTTGTAATTGATTGTGGCTTCGACGCACTAGGCAGAGTTGAGTCAAAAAGTGGCCGTCGGGCCACTGACAGATCCGTGACTTGGAGAGGAGCTAAAGATGCGTATCGCGATCGGGGGAATCTCGCACGAAACCACCACGTTTGTGAAGAAGCCCACCACACTCCAGGATTTTGAGTCGGGGTTTGGGCTCTTTCGCGGGCAGCAAATGATTGATCGCTTCACCGGCGCGAACATCTGTGCCGGCGGCTTCATCGATGGCGCGCGGAAACACGGCTTCACACTGGTCCCGCTCCTGTGGACGTTCGCTTATCCGAGCGGGTTGATTGTGCGGGACGACTACGAACGACTCAAGCATGAATTCCTGCGGCGATTGCGGGACGACGAGGCAGCTCATGGACCCGTCGATGGCGTTCTGCTCGATCTGCACGGTGCCATGGTGATCGAGGGAATCGATGATGGCGACGGCGACTTCATCGCGGCGGTTCGCGAAGTGGTTGGCCCCGATCGCCCAATCATCGTCACACTCGATCTGCACGGGAACCATTCTCAATATCGAGTCGATCAAGCGGATGCGATCATTGGCTTCGATACCTACCCGCATGTCGATATGGCGGAACGGGGACGCGAAGCCGCCGATGTGATCGTGGCTACCCTGCGCGGTGAAGTCCGGCCAGTGATGGCCCTGCGCCAATTGCCCCTGTTCTGGAACGTGAGATGCCAAGTGACCGCGGAGCCATCGATGGACGACTTGCTGCGGCGCGTTCATGAATTGGAAACTCGTCCGGGGATTCTGGCGATTACCGTCGCGACCGGATTCCCCTGGGCCGATGTTCCCGACATGGGTGCGAGCGTCATCGTGGTGGCCGACCGGGATGCCGCTTTGGCTCGCGCGACCGCGGACGAACTGGGTGATTGGATTTGGGAACATCGCGAGCGCTGGTCGTCGCCGCCCGTATCGGTGGAGGAAGCTTTGACGTGTGGCGAGGCGGAGGGCAGATTCCCGATCGTGCTGGCCGATCACGCCGATAACACCGGCGGCGGCTCGCCGGGCGACTCGACCGAGATCCTCCGCACCTTCCTACAGCGTCGGCTGCAGGACGCGGTGATACTTTACATCGTCGATCCGCAGGTGGTCGAGCAGGCGCATGCGGCGGGCGTGGGTAAACAGTTGTCGGTGTCGGTGGGAGGCAAATCCGATCCGAGGCAAGGTCCGCCGGTCGAGATGAACGTACAAGTCATGGCGATTTCCGATGGCGACTTCACCTACGACGGCCCGATGTATGCGGGCCTGACGGGCAACATGGGACGCTCGGCGTGGCTACGGCAGGACGGAGTTTCCGTGGTCGTGGTCACCGCCCAAGAGCAACCCTTGGGTCCCGCCTTCGCTCGGACACTGGGGATTGAATGCGAGCGGATGCGGTACATCGCGGTGAAGTCTGCCGCGCACTTCCGAGCCAGCTTTGAACGGTTCGCCGGTGTGATCATCAACGTCGACGCGCAAGCCATCCAGACACACGACTTCACGAAGCTGAAGTATCTGAAACGCCACCGCGCCTTCTTTCCCATTGAGGTCACTTCGTAACCAGCGAGACGTCGTCGCATTATCAAAGCGTCGTTTAACCGTCAGCCGCAGGCGTACGCAAATGCGTGCGAAACGGCAGATTATTCGGCGTATCCCTGCGGCTGGAGTTTAATCCCAACTTGAAACGGGATTTGACGGATGATTTTCATTTTGAGCCTTTGTTTTACGGGCTCAACTGGCGCTGGTATGGTTGCGGGAAACGCACTGCGGTGAATTCCAAGGCGGTAACCGGAGTCACTGGCCCATGAGTTTCTGGCCGACATGTTTGCGAGGCAACCGCGCGGCACAAGCATGAATACGTCCACGGCGACGTGTATGCATTGGTCGGC
>JBGTHH010000220.1:0-5771 GCA_041746275.1 Pirellulaceae bacterium
CGCGCCGGGGGCCAGCACGTTCGAGCCGCGTTCGCTGGCGGCCCAGTATCAAGCCCGTGTGGCTTTGGCCGAAGCCAATTACGACTTGCATGTCGCCGACTACGCTCCTGTGGCTGTCTGTGTGGAACGCCTTTCAGCGGGGCGCGGCTTGGCCGAGTTGATTCGAGCTTGGTTGCCCATCGCGTCGCGATGGCCCAGTGCTCGACTTTGGCTGATTGGCGATGGGCCGCTGCGCGAGTCGCTCTACGAGAGCGTTGTGGAACTGGGTCTCCGGCAACAGGTGCAGATGCCGGGTAGCTTTGACGACTTATCGGAGTTGTATCAAGCAGCCGATCTGTTCGTCTCGGCCTCGAGGGACTATGGTGCCACACAAGCCCTTGTGGAAGCGCTGGCTGCGGGGTTGCCAGTCATCGCGGCCGACACGGCGGACGTGCGCGAGCTGATCGAAGACCGGGTCGGCGGTCACTTGATTTCGCCGGGAGATCAGCCGGAGTTATCCGCGGGGATCGCCGAGTTGTTGGAAACGCCTGAATTGGCCCAGCGGTACGGGCAAGCAGCGCAACGCTGGGCACGCGAGAACGTATCGCTGCAACAAGCCATGGATGCCCACTTGGAACTCTTTCATCAACTCCACGCCGTGAGATCACTCGAGCACCCATGAGCCCACGCGTCCTCGAAATCATTCCCACGCTCGTCCGCGGTGGAGCCGAGAAGCAGTTAACTCAACTCGCCCTCGGACTAAAGCGGGAGGGCTTCGATGTTCATGTCGGCGTCCTGACGCATAGTGGGCCATACGAAGAAACGCTGCGGGAGGCCGAGATTCCGGTCACGCTGATCGGCAAACGCTGGAAACTCGATCCGATCGCCTACGCGAAGTTGCGGCGGTACATCCGCCAGCTTCAACCGGACTTGGTCCACACCTGGATCTTTGCGGCGAACTGTTATGGGAGGCAAGCCGCCTTCGCCGAGCGTGTTCCGTGTGTGCTGGCGGGGGAGCGGTGCGTCGATCGCTGGAAGGTATGGCACGAACTGGCGATCGATCGCCACCTCGCGCGACGCACAACGAAGATCGTGACGAACAGCAGCGGGGTCCGCGATTTCTATGTCGCCAACGGCATCGCCGCCGAAAAGTTCGCTATAATCCCCAACGGCATTCCGCCCGCTCCGTCCCAAGGCAACTTGAGTCGAGAGCGATTGCTCCAAGAGCTGAAGCTTCCGGACGACGTCAAGTTGATTGGAGCCGTGGGGCGACTCTGGCCACAGAAACGCTACAAGGACTTGATCTGGGCGGCGGAACTGCTGAAGGCGGCTCGCGATGAAACGTATCTGTTGATCGTAGGCGACGGACCGCAACGCGACGCGCTGTTACGATTCCGCGATGACGTGAAGATCCAGGATCGAGT
Organism: Pirellulaceae bacterium; assembly: GCA_041746275.1. GTDB lineage: Bacteria > Planctomycetota > Planctomycetia > Pirellulales > Pirellulaceae. The sequence continues at coordinate 1,404 of JBGTHH010000220.1, forward strand.
CATCTTTCTCGGATCGCGCGACGACGTACCCGACTTGCTGCCGCTGCTGGATTGCTTCTGGCTCGGTAGCGACTTCGAAGGCCAATCGAATGCCATCATGGAAGCCATGTCGGCTGGCGTTCCCGTCGTGGCCTCGGACATTCCAGGCAATCGCGATCTGGTGGTGCCCCACGAAACCGGCTACCTGTTTCCTGTGGGGGACTGTGCCGAACTGGCGCGGAAGACTTTACAGATCATCGACGACGACGCACTGGCCAGCCGCCTGGGTATGGCCGCTCGAATTCGCATGCAAACGGAATTTTCCGTCGAAGTGATGGTGCAACGCCATGCGGAACTCTACCGCGAGCTTATGCTACAATCCTCGTAATTTCATCACGGCAAGAGAACTGCCCCGACGGACAGGCTGGCTGACCACACGTCGGGATTTGTATGTGCGGCATCACAGGAGCAATCTGGACCGACCCTCATCGCGCGATCGATACGGACACACTGCAGCGGATGACCGACGTGCTGCGGCATCGTGGCCCGGACGACGAAGGTCACTTTACCAGCGAGTTGCATCGTTCTCCTCCCTCCGCAGCGATGCCGGGCGTGGCGTTGGGGTTTCGCCGCCTGTCGATCATTGATCTCGCGGGAGGGCATCAGCCGCTGTCCAACGAGGATGGCACGGTCTGGGTGATCTTCAACGGCGAGATCTACAACTTCCCCACGATTCGTCGGCGGCTGGAGGGCGCGGGGCATACGTTCCGCACGCAATCGGACACGGAAACGATTGTGCATCTGTACGAGGACGAAGGGCTCGACTTCGTGCATCACCTGAACGGAATGTTCGCAATCGCCATTTGGGACTCCCGGCAGCGGCGCATCGTATTGGCACGCGACCGCTTGGGAAAGAAGCCCCTGGTTTATCGTCAAGAGCCCGGTCGACTGTTGTTCGCCAGTGAACTGAAGAGTTTGCTGCAAGTGGCCGATGTGCCGCGCGACGTGGATGCGGGAGCGATCGACCAGTACCTGACGTATCAATACGTTCCCCATCCCCACACGATTTTTCACGGGATACACAAGCTGCCGCCCGGCCATGTGGCGGTTTGGCGGGATGACGACCTGGAAGTGCGGCCGTACTGGAAGCCGAACTTCGCCCACGAGATCGACATCACGGCGGACGAGGCTTCCGCGCGATTGGTCGAATTGTTGACGTCGTCTGTCGAAATGCGCATGCGCAGCGACGTGCCGCTTGGTGCCTTTCTCTCGGGCGGTATCGATTCCTCGTTAATTGTGGCACTGATGCAGCAGCACAGCGCTCAACCCATCAAGACGTTCACAATCGGCTTTCCCGTCGCGGCGTATGACGAGACGCATTACGCGCGACAGGTGGCCCAGCATCTGAAGACCGATCATGAGGAGTATCAGGTCACACCCGACGGCGTTTCGATCTTGCCCAAGCTGGTGTGGCATTACGACGAGCCGTTCGCCGATAGTTCGGCCATTCCGACATGGTACGTCGCCGAGATGACTCGGCGCCACGTCACGGTCGCGCTATCCGGTGACGGAGGCGACGAGCTGTTTGCCGGGTATGAACGATATCGAGCCGTACGGCTAGCCAGCCAACTCGATCGACTCGGACCACTTCGCCGACTTTTGTCCGCACCGTTTTGGCAACGCCTTCCTGGGACTCGGCAAAAGTCTCTGATTCGGCGGTTTAAACGCTTTAGTGAGTTCTTGGGGCGGACGCCTCAACGGCGGTATTTGGAGTGGATCGCGATCTTTAACGAGTCGCGACGAGCGCTGCTGTACCGCGATGACTTTGTCGCCCGGTTGCCCGATGCCGACCCCTTTGACTTCCTCCGGGATGCCTGGTCGCGAACCGGTCGTCGCGATCTCGTCTCCGGTGCCTCGCTGGCCGATTTGACAACGTACTTGCCATGCGACTTGATGACCAAAGTCGATATCGCTTCGATGGCCCATTCGCTGGAAGTGCGGCAGCCACTGCTGGACTATCGCCTCGTCGAGTTCGCCGCGTCGCTTCCGGTATCGTTAAAGCTGCGCCAGGGCCGCGGCAAGTACCTGTTGCAGCGCGCGTTTGGACACTTGCTCCCCGCACAGATCTGGACGCGGCCGAAAATGGGCTTTGGCGTGCCGCTAGAGCATTGGTTTCGAAATGAATTGCGCGAGCTGACGCACGACGCATTACTGTCCGACAGCACGCTGACCCAGCGCTACTTCCGACGCGACGCCATCGAACAACTTGTTCAGCAACACGAGGCCAAGACGTTCGATCATGCCTATCGCTTATGGGCGCTGCTGGTCCTCGAACTGTGGTTGCGCGAATGGGGTTCGCGTTGAAGTTCGGCTCAAGAACGACTCAGACCTCGCCGCATCAATGCCACGGCGAGGCCTGTTTGGTGAACGCTAACAACACGAGCCACGAATGACTTTGGAGCTGTCGGTACTACGATTACTCGGCGGGAGCTTCCGTCGCAGCAGCAGGAGCTTCTTCAGCGGCAGGAGCTTCTTCCGCGGCGGGAGCCGATTCGACGGCAGGCGCTTCTTCCGCAGCAGGCGCTTCTTCCGCAGCGGGAACAGATTCAGCAGTGGGCGAATCTCCTAGCTTGCAGCATAGAAGCGAACCCTGGTGCAAGCTGCAGTTCGCACAGACAGTGGCACCGTCCTTGCAACAGGCTTCGGAGCCGGCAATATCACCGCAACTGCCACAAAGGACTTTGCCCGTAATATCTCCCTCAATCTTGCAGCACAGTTCCGAGTCTTTGTGCAACGAGCAGGCTTCGCACTTGGCATGATCCGTGTCACACGCGTGTTCCGCCGTCTTGGCGAAACCATGCCCACAATCGCCACAGTAATTGAGCGAGACCGCGACCGTGTCACCGGCCTCATGAGCATGTCCGGCGTGATCACCGTGATCATGACCGGCGTGGTCGTCGGCATGGGATGTGTTCGAGTTGGTCGAACCACTCGAATCGACGTTTGAACCCGTTGGTTTGGCGCATCCCCATAGCCCCAGGGCCACCACGGTCATGATGCTTAAGATTATTCGCGTTTTCATGTTTCGATCTCCGTAAAGCGTTGTAAACTGACTAGCCCGCATTCGACTTCCCCCTATCATAACATCGTTCGCTCAAGCGGTTGGCCAATCACAGCAATTTTTCGCACGAAAAGTTCTAAGGACCAGCCAGGAAGCAACTTGGGCTACATTCCTGTTCCCAGGCTCCCGCCCGGCTCCGCCTCCCCATTACAAGCTCGTTCCCAGGCTCCTGCCTGGAAACGCACTGCTCCCGAGGCTCCGCCTCCCTATTCCCACGAAAAGCTTGGAGATTGGTTACTTGTGAAGCTACTCTCTGGCTCCCACGTCGTTGTCGGGGTGCGACCTTGCCGACATCGACTCGCTTCAAATCCTAAGAAAGATCTTGCGTCGATACATCCACAAAGCGATCAACCAAAAGACCAGGAAAGCCAGCGTCGGCTCCGTGATCCGGCCGTACATGTCGTCGGCCAGCACGGCGGGACCGAATGCGGCCTCCAGCAACGGCCTGAAGTGCGTGACGCACATCCTGGTCGTCCAAGGCCGCAGTAGCTGTCCCATCAAGTACATCGCGATCGAGTTCATGCCGACAACGACCAGCGGAAATGCCAGCCACTTCCACACCTTCAGCCGTTGCCCCCAGAGGTCGCACACCAAGTAGAAACCAGCCAACATCCAGACGACATAGGCTCCACTAAACAAGACCCAGGACGGCGTCCAAATCCGTTTGACAATCGGACAGGCAAACCAACCCGCGATGAGGCCCAACAACATGCAGCAGGCTCCGCCCATCATCAGAATCGCGAACTTGTCCCACGGCTTTCGATTACCGCAAAGTAACTGCCCACAGAACGCCCCCAACATCATCGTCGCTATTGAAGGTACGAAGTTCAGCGTCAGATAGCCGCCAGAGTTGAACTTGAAACCATCGTCCGGCTGCGGAAAGAGATTCAGGAACCACAGATCGAATTGCTGTCCTGCGTTCGCGTTCTTCGACCAGGAAGCAAAGTCGTCATGGAAGACGGTCTCCTCGGTCGCCTGCACCGCCGCATAGTCGTAATCAACCGGTGGCGTATAACTCTCGAAGTAGACCCAGTAGCCGATCAGAATCGCCGCGAACGCCAACCACTGGATGGCAAGATGTCGCGGCACCAGCACATAGAGGACAAGGTATCCCAAGCCGATCTGCGATAGAACGTTGACAAAGATCCAATGCGTCTGATCCGTTTGCTGCGACTGCAAAAATACGCCCATCAACACCAGCACCAGTGCCCGCCACGCGGCGTGGCCAAACTGCCGCACGTTCGAATGCCCGAGGCTCCGGCGACGCG
>JBGTHH010000221.1:0-3118 GCA_041746275.1 Pirellulaceae bacterium
CGTAAGTTTTTCCCGTCGAGCTTCGCCGTGGCGGTTGCCGAGACTTGAAAACATCGGACACATTTCCCGTCGAGGTACGGGCACGTCCTTCGACCGGCTGGGCCTTGAACTGCAGGGGGTCCGCGTGCTCTCCTAATCCGATGGTGCGGACTTCCGCCTTGTAACCCATCAGGTCCAACAGGACTAACAAGCTGATTTCCTGAATGCCCAACGTCTCGGCCTCGCCGATTAGTTTACTGTAGGCCGACAGTACTTTCGCGTTGCTGCCATCGGGCTGGCCGCCACGAACCAAGTAGCGAGTATTCGGACTCAGCTCCCCTTCGACTTGACCGTCGTCGTGAACCTCGGCATCGATCTGGCCGCCACCCATGGAAATCAAATTGCGGACCAAGTCTCGATCGCTACGGCCATCGCCATCGATATCCATGAATCCGACCAACGCGAAGCGAACTTTACGTCCCGGCTTCCACGCCGGCGAGAAGACTTGATCACCCGGAAGGATCGGGTCGGAGGTGATATCATCCACGATGCGTCCTTCGGCCAAATGTTGATCGATGATGCGTGTGATTTCGATCATGCCCTTCCGTTCATCGGTCTTGCGTTTCGATTCCTCTTCACTCCGCGCCGCGCTGCGTCCGGAACCGGGTGCGACGTTCATGGCGTCATGCTGGTACACGCTGAACGTGGTTTGACGACGCAGGCCATCGGCCATCCCCAAATTCACCCACACGGTGCGCGTCGCCTGATTGACGTACGCAATCCGGCCATCGGGCACCTCGAACGGCTCGTCGCGAAGTTCCGTGATGGTTTCCTTCTGCTTCGCGATCGTCACTTGTCGATTCTTGAGCTCCGTATCGCGAGCCTCGATTACCTTATCCCTGGCGGTCACCAAGGTGGTCTTTTCATTGATCGCGACTTGGTAATCCGCAAACTGTTTCTGCTGGGTGGCCGTGATGGTGTCACGATTCTCGTTGAACGTTTGTCGTTCCGTAGCCAATTCGTTCTTGGTCTGCTCCGAAACCGTAACGGCCTCCGCAGTCCGCGTCTTCTCGTCCCGAGTGACGCTGTCGCGCTCGGCGATCAAGCGATTATTCTGTTCGTTCAGATCGGTGTTCGCCGTATTCAGTTTGCGGATTTGCTGGAGCAAAAGCCCCGGTAGTTCGCGGTAATTGAGCTTCTCTTGGGGCAAGCCTTCGCCGTAAGTCGCGATGTCGCTCTGATAAGATCGGTGAACCGCCGCCATCGCCTCGTCGCCCTCGACACTCGGAACGACCACATTCAACTCGGCCTCCGATAACGTCGTCGCGCCTACGATGTGTTTCAGGTACGAATTCCAGAACGATTGCTGGTCTACTAACCCGTCCGACGTCGCCTTGGCCTTTTTGGCCGCATCGACTTCGCCTGCCATCTGTTCGGTCTTGCGATAGAACACGAAGGTCGTCACGGCGAGAGCCACGACCACCATGAACAGCAGAATGACTGCGATTTGAAGCCCTTGGCTCTCTCGATTCGCCATGTTCGATCTCCCTAGTTGCGGCAGCCTGAACGAATTCGGCCGCCCAAAAGGCCGCTCAACGAAGTCACCGATAACGATTTCGCGGACTTGTCATTACGTTCCCCACGGACTGGGAAAACGACCGATCGTCTTTCCGTGACACACTTTGCCGCGGGAACCAGCCCGTCTTCACTAACCTGGGATGTAGCAAGAACCTATGTCGAGTGTAAATGCGGTAGGTAAGTGTGTCAAACATTTGCTTCACGCTGTTGGATTTGAGACGTTCAGGATCGCGGCGGATCGGCACGTCGCAGCCGTGAGCCTTTCGGGCTGTTGGCTTCTGAAGTAGGATTTGAGCCACAGCACGGCCACGAGCTTTGTTGTGGCTTGGGTTGGGAGAGTTGCGGATGGCGTTGTTGGATTGGCTGGTGATCGCGGCGTACGCTGGGCTGATGCTGGGCGTGGGGATGTACTTCGCGCGGCGGAACAAAACGGCCGAGGACTATTTGCTAGGCGGACGGCGTATGTCCCCCCTGGCATTGGGGTTGTCGCTATTTGCCACGCTGGTCAGCACCCTGTCATATCTGAGCAACCCTGGGGAGATGATCGCCCACGGTCCGATGATGGCCACCCAGGTCGCAGCCCATCCACTGATTTTCCTGATCGTGGGTTATGGACTGATTCCGTTACTGATGCGGCAGCCGGTGACTAGCGCCTATGAGTTGCTGGAATCACGACTGGGATTGAGCATTCGTTTGGCCGGCGCGGGCGTGTTCTTGTTGTTACGGTTTGGTTGGATGGCGACCATCTTGTTCGCCACCAGCCATGTCGTGCTCGTCCCGCTTTTCGGACTCGATACCGCTTGGACTCCGTGGCTGTGCGCCGCTTTGGGAACCTTGACGGCCATGTATGCATCGTGGGGCGGAATCAAGGCGGTGGTGGTCACCGATTCGATTCAGTCGCTAACGATGCTTTTGGGGGCGGTGCTAACGCTAGTGGTCATCACCGTCAGCCTGGGAGGCGTCGCGGCTTGGTGGCCAAGTGATTGGCCGAGCCATTGGCAGACGCCCAGTTGGGGGTTCGATCCCGCACCGCGTGTTTCATTTGGCATTCTGATGATCTCGACGACCCTGTGGTATGTCTGCACCAATGGATCGGATCAGATGTCGATTCAACGCTTCCTGGCGACGCGCGACGCGGCGGCGGCTCGCCGAACGTTGGCGGTTGCACAAGTGACCGATGCGTCGGTGGCCATCCTCTTGGCGCTGACGGGCGTGGCGATCCTGGGCTTCTATCGTGTGCGAGCTCCCGCGTTGATCGAGCTTTCGACCACGGGCTCCATCGGCGATCAACTCTTTCCCAAGTTCATCATGACCGAAATGCCAATGGGCGTCGCGGGATTAATGTTGGCCGCGATCTTGTCGGCGGCGTTGTCAAGTCTCTCATCGGGCGTGAACTCGGTTTGCGCGGTACTGGAGAAGGATTTCTTGTCGCGCCGACCAGGAAGTGGTGCCACGGAAACATCCACCGTGAAGCGGTTAAGATCGTTGACCTGGATTGTGGCCGCGATTGCCGTGGTCTTGAGCATGCTCAATCTATTGATCGAGGGAAACTTGCTCGAAC
>JBGTHH010000222.1:0-7124 GCA_041746275.1 Pirellulaceae bacterium
AGGAGCCACCGCCGACGCTCACGGAGGTCGCGGCCGGGGAGTCGTCCAAGGGGCTCGGCAAGCGTTGCCAACACTTAAGGAGAACTCGGTCGTGAGACCAATCAGCGTCAACCGCGCGCGGAGCGGGGGCTTCAGGTTCCGCTGGTAGAAGCACTGGAGCAGCACATAAACAATGAACAGCGTCAGCACGATGTTGACGATAGCCAGCGGGGCGTGCTTGTAGCAGTGGTTCAGTCCCCAGTGCGTGACCAGCGTGTTGAAGCAGTCGTTTTCGACGTCCCAGCGGGCGTGGCTGGCGCGCCACAAGAAGCGACTGCCCAGTTGCTGCTTGGACAACGTGGTGGCCCAGCACCAGTGATGGAGTTCGTCGTGATCAACCCACTGGCCGGCGATCCGCTCGCGGCGATGAACCGTCTCTTCCGTGCGCAGCACGCGTAACGGTTGCTGGACGCCTGCGCAGGACGTAAAGCCTTCTTCGTCCCAATACAGCACGTGGCCGTGGGGATCGAACCAACACTGAGGCGGCTGTTCATCGAACAAGCCATTCGCGTCCTGCAATAGCAAACGCTGCTCGCCTTTGACCACCACAATCACCTCCTTGTGATGATCGAGGCAGAAGTTGATGAACGGGGCGTCAAAGTACAAGGCATCGCCCGACACGACGTCAAAGAAGCGACCGTAGTTGGACAGCACTCGCTCCAGCAAGCGACGGGCCGCCGTCTCTTCCCCTTCGCCTGGCTTGAGCAGTTCCATGTCCAGCGGCAGAGCCAAGTCCAAGCCAGTCAGATGACAGACCACACCTTGATGATAATATTCGGTGACCGGCTCGCCCTGGACCGTGATTGTCCGCTGCTGACATTGGTCACAGCAGCGTTTTCGGCTAGAGAAAAAACTCATGGCCGTCGACGGCTGCTATCCGTAGACCGCCTATTGTGCCCACCGCTTTGTTGCGTTTCAAGCGATGGTTGATCGCTGCAAGCATTTGCCGCAACGGTGCACTGTCCATCTGGGCGTAGACGCGACCCAACGTATCGGCACTGGGCGGATGCGAGCCTACCAAGCCTTCCATGCGTCGCGGCACCCGCAAGTCCTGTTCGACGGCATGGAGGCTGCCGCGCCGGAGGACAAACAACATCATCACGGAAAGAAAGACGGCGACAGTCGAAATCCGCGGCTGCCGTCGGTCATCGGTTAAGGTTCCCAACAGCGATTGAAAATCAAACACTTTGTCCACGTAGCGACAAAAACGTGTCAACATGGTCGGCCTCCTTTCCGTTTCGACGGGAGGACTTTCGGTTGCGTTTGAGCAAAGGCTCCTTCTGCCGCAATAGCTCTTGCAGGCAAGACTGCGAAATGCTGTCCAGCAATGCTTTCGACTGGTGCCACGTTTCGATGGCTTGGCGGACGGTGTCTTCCATTTCCCAGGGGATATAGAACTTCTTCTGCCGACCGTCGACGCGGATGACGAGGTAGAGTGAGACGTGCTTCTGACCTTGCTGGCAATGGCACGACGGCGTGCCGCAACAGCGTGCCTCGCGACGGAGGTTGCCATTTACCATTGGCAACTCGGCAACTCGCTTCACCAGCCGGGAGCGAGCATCCCGTTCCTGCACATTGCGTTGGCTGCGAGTACTCATGTCAGTCCTCCTGCCAACTCTCTAGTACCTCAGAAGCGGCTTGCGACACAAGAGCAATTTCCAATGCGAATTTGCCCACTCCCAGGGGGCGGCTGCTAACTCAATGGAAACAACTACTTTAACCGCCGAATCAACGTCGGATTGCGGAACTGCTGCTGAAAAGGGATGAACTGAAAAGGGAAGTGCCGTAGAGGGAGATGGTCCAGCATGTTCCGGATCTCAGGAATTGATCTGGATGAAATCAGGTCGCTGTCCCGCGCAATCGGATCAGTCCGCCGCCCAGGCCATGCTGCCCGTCAAGCTATCTTTCAATAAGAGCCCTTCGATTTCCACCGTCGCCGCCCACAGCTCCCCGAGCGCTTCGAGATATCCCAGTTGCGTTTCGGAGTAGGTCGTTTGGGCCGTTAGCAGGTCGAGATAGGCCAGCTCGCCTCCTTGATAGGCCCGTTGGACGAAGTCGAGCGTGGCTTGGACGTTTTCCAAAATACCGCCTGGCCGAGCGTAATCCTCCACTTGGTTGCGAGCACTGGCATAGCGTTGGAAAGCACTCGCCAAGCGGTGTTGCAATCCGAGTTGTACGCGGGCGAGCGCATGTTCGGCCTCGACTAGATTCGCGGCGGCCTCACGGATGCCCCCCTGGTTTCGATTGAGCCAGGGGATGGGCATCGAGATTTGCAGGTTGCCGTTCGTGCTGCCTGTCCCGTTGTCGCTTTGGGCAATCGCTTGCACATCCACGTTGGGAACGGGTTCGGCATAGGCCCGTTCTAGGCTCCATTGCGCTCGTTCAACACCGGCGGCGGCGGCCGCGACTTCGGGACTCTCCACCAGGAGTCGCTGGAGCACTTGCTGCTCATCGAGCGGCTCGGCGAGCTCATTCAGACTTCCGAGCAATCGTCGCGGCGCTTGATCGGGACTACCGAGGACGGCGACCAAGCGCGACCAAGCAGCTCGATGCTGAACGCCCGCGTTCTTATGCAATAATTGCGCTACCTGCTGAGCCCCACGGCTGCGAAGCACATCCACGCGACTGACTTCTTCCGCCTTCAGGAGTGCCTCCGCGGTTTCCAACGCTTTGTCGGCGATCTCAACCAATTGCTGAGCGACTTCGATCCGCCGCTGGGCAATCAGCACTTCGTAATAACCCAGTCGCACATCGGTCAACACGCGTTGTTGCTGCGCGAACCAAAGCTGCTCGGCTTGCAGGATCTCTTGATCGACGATGGCGCGGTTGAGTCGCAGTTTGCCACCTCGCACGAACTCCTGTCCGACAAAGACTCCTTGCTGTTCGGCTTCGCCATGGCTTCCCAGTTGCTGTCCGGAATACCCCAACACGGTATTCGGCGGAAGTCCCACCTGAACCCATTTGCCACGTGCCGCCTCGACCCGCGCTTGAGCCTCGGCCAGCGATGGGTTATAGCCCAGGGCGAACTCTTCGAGTTGCTGCAAGCTCAGTTCGGCGTCCCATGGCGAGCTCGGCGGACACGGATCGGCAGGCGCGATGTTCTCCGGAGGCGGCGGGATGAATTCATCGGCGGGCGAGTAAGCAATCGCTTGCACTTCGCCTTGTATGGCGGGCAGCCGAGTAGCAATGTCCGTGGAGTGATCCACGCGATGGGCTCGCGGCACGACGCGAGCATTCTCAGCGAACCGGCACCCCACAAGCAAGATGATCCCAACGATCGATACGATACGAACGATCATCATGGCGAGGAGCGTGGCGCGAGGTAGGAAACCACGGGAGGGGAATCGGCGGCGAACGTCTGCTGGCGGTGCGACGTCTATTCAGTGTTATCGTCGTAGCGACGATACGGCTTGAAGGAATTACGTCGCCTGTGACGAGGGCGATCGGCCAGAAGAGCTTTCCGAAAAGGGGTCAGACCCTCTCCAGCGAGGCCACAAATCCAGTGATCGACTCGCCTCCCAAGGGTCACACCCCTTTTCGGAAAGACTCTTAGTTTTCGCTGGACGACGCTGGCACGCCACTCAGGGCAAAGAGCTTCGAGAAGGTGCGCAGATACATCGTGCCTTGGGCGATCGCGAGAGTGCTGTGACTGGATTCACCCAGTTCCTGACGGGAGACCACACGAAACTCCTTGTCCGCCGCCAAGACCACCACCACACCATCGGCAGAAACATTGTAAACGTGGCCTCGCGCACTGACCGGTGAAGCATAGTAGGTGCCGCCCACGCGCTGCCGCCAATGGACCTTGCCGGTCGACGCATCCGCACAAGTCACAATGCCTTCGTCCGCCCAGAGAAACAACAGATCATCCACCACCAAGGGCGTGGTGCAAAGGGGCGCTCCACGGTCGATGCAATACACCTGCTCGGCCTGAGGCGTTTGGTTGCCGTACTCGGGACGCACGGCAATGACCTCTTGGCGTACGGACAGCCAACCGCTGCCCCCGAGGATCAAGTCCTGAGTGACGATCGGCGAACTAATCGACGATTCCACGTGCCCCTTGTCAAACACATCCAGTTCCCAGTTCACGGTTCCCGTGCCTGGATCGAGCGATGTAATGCCGTGGGTGTAACTGACCACGATCAACTCAGCCGCGCCCTGAGCATTGGTGAAGACACACGGCGTGGACCAAGTCGAACGGCTCTTTCGCGGCGCTCGCCAACGCACATTGCCGGTCGAGCGATCGAGGGCGATAATCTCGCTCTCGCCTTCGTGCTGCTTCGGCACAATGACTAGATCATCGTGGACGATGGGCGAGACGCCATCGCCATGGCCGCCCTTGAATTCCCCCAGATCCGTTTGCCACACTTGGCGGCCTTGATGATCGAGCGCGGTGACGACGAAAGCTTCGGGCGTGGCCCAGCACGTGTAGACGTGTTGATCGTCCAGTGCGGGAGTCGCCGAGGCCAAGCTGTTCAATTTGTGTTTACGCGTGACTCCACCTAAGAAATCGGCTTGCCACAATTGCTTCCCCGTCGTCGCATCCAGTCCCAACACCAGTCGTGTGCCACTTTCCTCTAGGCCCGAGGTCACAACCAACAAGTTACCCCACAACACCGGTGACGAATGTCCCACACCCGGCAAGTCCACACGCCAGCGATAATCCGCGTCGGTCCAGGCGGTGGGAATAGTCGTGGCGGCGCTGTTGCCGGAACCGTTCGGACCACGAAAGCGAGTCCACTCCTGTGCGGTGACGGGCCAGCTCACGAGCACCGACACGACGATGCCTGCGAACCACACCCATTTGTGCTTCAACTTTTCGACCTCGCGGCAAGTGAGCGGCAACAGTTGCATGGTGGTTCGCCTCCGCTGGGGGACTACGGGGTGGACGTTCGGTTTTGCTCGGTCAGTGCCTTCCATACTTTGGGCGGCGACATTGGCAGATCGGTCAAGCGAAGACCGACCGCCTGATGGATCGCATTGGCAATGGCGGCGGGAGGTGGCACGATTGAGACTTCTCCCACGCCGCGGACGCCGTACGGATGATCGGGGTTGGGAACTTCGACAATGATCGTCTCAATGAGGGGCAGGTCAAAAGCGGTGGGAATTCGGTAATCGAGGAAGCTGGCATTACGCATGTGGCCCTTGTCGTCGTAGAAGTATTCCTCGTTCAGTGCCCAGCCGATGCCTTGCACTGCACCGCCTTGCATTTGTCCCTCGACATAGCTCGGGTGGATCGCTCGTCCCGCGTCTTGTGCGACGGTGTAGCGGAGGATCGTGACCTTGCCGGTCTCGGGATCCACCTCCACATCCACAATGTGCGCACCGAAAGCATTGGTTGCGCCTTGCGGAGAGACGGCTCCGCGTCCGATCAGCGGATCGCCTGAATGAAGCAGTTCACCTGCCAATTCCTTGAACGTGGCGGCATGACCATTCTGGACGAACTTGCCATCCACGACTTCGATCTCCTCGGGTTGGCAGTTCCACAGCGAAGCGGCTCGCTGGACCATCTGGCGTTGAATGTCGCGGCCGGCTTCGTAAACGGCCAGCCCCGTGGCGAAGGTGACGCGACTGCCGCCGGTCACGTCGTTATAGCCCACGCTGTCGGTATCGACGACCTGCGGGATGACCTCCTTCATCGTGATCCCCAACGTCTCCGCCAATTGCATGGCGAGCGAGGCGCGGCTGCCACCGATGTCCGTCGAGCCCTCGACCAGATTCACCGTGCCGTCGCTGTTTACATTCGCCGTCACACTGGACTGGAGTCCCGCATTGAACCAAAAACCGCAGGCCACTCCACGACCGCGATGCGGGCCTTCCAACGGCGACGTCCAATGTTCGCTGAGCTGCAAAGCCTGAAGCGTTTCGACCAGCCCAATGCGCGGGTAGACCGGGCCATCGACGCGGCGGGTACCTTCCTGGGCCGCGTTGGCCAGCCGGAAGTCGAGCGGATCGATCCCCAGCTTCTCGGCCAACTCGTCAATCACCGTTTCGCAAGCGAAGGCGGCGTGCGTCGAACCGGGAGCCCGATATGCTTGCGTCTTGGGCTTGTTCAATACGACGTCATAACCATCCACCACGGCATGGGGAAAGTCGTAACAACTGAAGACGCACATGCAACCGGGCCCCAGCACGCCGCCAGGAAACGCGCCGGCATCGTAGGCCAGGTAGGCTTCGCCCGCCGTCAGCTTACCTTCTTTGGTCGCACCGATCTTGACGCGGAGATAAGCACCAGGCGTCGGCCCCGTCCCCTCGAAGACCTCGTCGCGACGCATCACCATTTTCACCGGGCGACCGCACTTGCGACTCAACACCGCCGCGATCGGCTGCTCGTACACCGAGATCTTGCCGCCGAAGCCACCACCGATTTCGCAAGGCACAACGGTGATTTGCGAGACCGGAATCTTGAGCAATTCGGCGAGTTGCTGACGAACGACGAACGAGCCTTGCGTCGCGGTCCAAATCTTCAGCCGACCATCTTCGTTCCACAACGCCACCGAGGCATGGGGCTCGATATAGCCTTGATGTACGGTCGCCAACTTGAATTCGCGTTCGACAACAACCTCCGCCTCGCGAAAGCCCTGCGCGACGTCCCCCTTTTCGAAATGAATCTGTTGAGCAATGTTGCTGGGGCGATCCGGCTTCGCACCGAGCGATTGAGTATAGAGATTAGCGTGCAGCAGCGGCGCGTCGTCGCGCATCGCATCGAGCACCCAGGTCACGGCCGGTAGCGGCTCGTATTCGACCTTCACCAAGCGAGCCGCCTCTTCCGCGAGGTGGAAGCTGGTCGCGGCCACGGCGGCCACGGCGTGCCCCTTGTACAACGCCTTGCCACGCGCCAACACGTTTCCCGACAGATGCGCGTAGTTCACACAGCCCTCGCCGAGGTTCTCCACTTTGTCCCACGGGTCAGGCAAATCCGCCGACGTCATGACGGCCAGAACACCCGGCAATTGTTCAGCCGCTCTCGTATCGATCGAGATGATCCGCGCGTGCGGGTACGGACTGCGAACGAAGGCACCGTGAGCCATATTCGCAAAATGCAAATCGGCCGTGTAGATCGCTTTGCCCGTGACCTTGTCGGC
>JBGTHH010000223.1:0-6471 GCA_041746275.1 Pirellulaceae bacterium
CTGAGCGTAAGCGTCGATCGCCGCCACATCCAACTTGCCCGGCAGGACGTTTACCGTGAACACATCAAACGGCGACAAAGTCGGCGGGCCCGCAGGATCAAAAAGCAGGTTCGGCGCTCCGCCGTTCGTGCGGATATCGAAGCCTATCAGATCGACCAGTGCGCGTTCCAGCAATTCGGTTGGTCCATCCGGACCCGATAGCTCGAGCTTCAAGAACACGCCTGTCAGAACCTGCGTCCCCAATGGGAAAGTGGTGAGCACTTCCTGGTAATCAGTACCGCGAATCACGACATCGTCGGCAATCGGCTCCGCGAAGTCCCCCAGAGCCACATAGGGAGAATAGGTATTGGTAATCGTCGTCACCAACGGAGCCGCGAGCACTCGTCGATCGACGAAATGACCAACGGACAGCGGTTTGCCCACCAGGTCGACGCTGTTGAACGAGAGATCCAACACCGTTTGCAGGCTCCGCGGATCCAGGCCGAACAGGGCCGAGGCGGCGGTGTTCGCCAACTCGCGTTCCAATTGCAACCGTACTTTGTGACGCAGTGCATCTGGCACTTCGTCAAACGACGTGTCATCTGTCGTAAAGGTTTGCCCGAGCAGTGCATCGCGGAAGGATGGGTCCGCGTCCTGCAATCCCCCGCCCCTATCGAACTGCACCCAAAAGTGATCACGCGTTTCGGCGAGAAGCCGCGGATCGTTGGCCGGGTCGCCCAACTCGGTGCCCGCGGGAATGAGTCCCGTGATCCGCAACGGCTCGGGAAACATCGACAGGATCAACTCTTGGGCCACTGCGTCAGGCAGCGTGCCCGCGGCGTACTGCGCCGGAACGCCCGACGCACGCAGCAGCGCGATCATCAAACTAGCCTAGTCCAACGAGTTGCCGGCACCGCTCCACAATGTGCCGCGCGCGCCACGCAACGAGCCGGTGTACGACTCGAAGGCGACCTGCTCGCGCATGAACTGAAAGATCTCGGCCGGATCGTGATTCAACTCGGCCGCCTTGGCCACGACGAATGGATCCAAACTGTTGGCGTCGGGCGTGGCGTCCAAACTTGCCAACAGCAGTCGCGGCTCCAAACTTTCCAGCAGTGGAAAGCGATAACGGCGACGTAGGGTACGGTCGAGTTTGCGACGCTGGACGCGATGTCGCGTCTTAAGGTTTGTCCGCGTATCTAACATCGTGCAACTCCGGTAGTGTCCGAAAAGGGCTCTAAGTTTATGTGTGGGTACTCGCGTTTGCGGAGCGACGAAGCCGCAGTCAATCAGAATCTCAAGTTCCTTGGGCTAAAAGCTGGGTGCTGGCAGACCGCACGGCACTCTGTGATTCCACCTGACCAGCCTCATCCCATGAAAGTCTCGCGTCGGCACGCTCCGTTATGTTTATGCGCGCGGCAGAGCATTCCTTACAGTCCTTGGCGATTTTTTGCTGGGATTCCACGAACTGGGTATACTCGAATCTAAATTTTGGGGACGTCTGCCCCATAAACCCTGTTCAGTGGCGGCGCGGATCTGGTCGCTCGTCGAGAATTCCCGACCTGAGGTGAGGCTTTGGACCGTACTCCAGCGAGTTTGTTAGTGAGGTTACGCGCTTCCAACGATCCGTCTGCCTGGGAACGCTTTGTCCGTCTGTTCACGCCGGTGATCTATCAGGTAGCGCGCGGCGCGAGCCTGAAACACGACGATGCCGTCGACTTGGTGCAAGAGGTTTATCTTGTCCTGGTCCGTAAGCTACACGACTTTGACTACGACCCAAGCAAGAGCTTCCGGGGGTGGTTGCGCACCGTGACCCTGAACAAAGTGCGGGAGCACTTGCGAAAGAAACGTTTGCCCATTTGCTCGCTGGACAACGAGGCACTCCCGCAGTCCGCCAATCACGACGGACTTAACCTGCTGGAAGAAGAGGAGTTTCGAAGCGTCTTGGCCGTGCGTGCCTTGGAACTGATGCGCGCCGAGTTTTCGCCAACGACCTGGCAAGCCTGCTGGCAGCATGTGGTATCTGGCCGCACGGCCGCTGAGGTGGGTGGAGCGTTAGGCATTAGCGAGGGAGCCGTGTATGCCGCCAAGTGTCGTGTCCTGCAACGACTTCGTGCCGAGTTCGCGGGACTACTGGATTAACCGCGACGACACGTGTTTTTCAGGATCAGCATGTAAGATATCCGCGACGCGGCGCATAGTTCTCCGTAGCGTCTCGGGCTGCTGGACGTGGTGCCTGAAACGCGGCACGGAACTCGATCACGTATTTGTGGAGGCTCGTGGAACGATGAATCAGCAACGCCTTTGCCCATCCCCGGAGGGCTTGAAACGACTGGTTTCCGGGCAAGAAGATTTGGCTACCACGGATGCTTTTGTGGAGCATCTGGATTCGTGCCTGCTGTGCGTCGCGAATCTGCGGAACTTGCCGCTGGAAGATGAATGGCTGGCCACACTTCGACAGAACGACCGCCACTTACCGAACGAGGACGATCAAATTCTGGCGAGTGTAATCGCCACTTTATGTCAACAACCGCCCTCATTGACGGACACCGCCGTGTTGCCAGAGTTGCCGTCGAGGCGAACGTCCGCCGCGGACTGGGACGAGACGGTGATTGTGGACCAAGCTTCCGAAGTCGTCTCGCTCCTGTCGCCTCCTGACCGTGCCGGGGAGTTAGGCGTCCTCGATCGGTTTGCCGTGCGCAAGGTCTTGGGGGTGGGAGGGATGGGGATCGTCCTACAGGCCGAAGATCGGCAACTCAATCGTGAGGTGGCGATCAAGATCATGCGGCCGTCACTAGCGGCCCAGGCTTCGATGCGCGAGCGGTTTCTCAGGGAGGCACGGGCCATGGCGACTTTGGAACACGATCATGTTGTGTCGATCTATCAAGTGGGTCAACACCGTGGTGTGCCTTACTTGGCGATGCCTTTACTGGCCGGAGAAACGCTGGAGTCGAAGTTGCTTCGCGAGCACCGCTTGCCCGTCGAAGAGATTTTGAAGCTCGGTGTGGAAACAGCGTTTGGTTTGGCTGCCGCTCACGCCAAGGGGCTCATTCATCGCGATATTAAGCCGAGCAACCTCTGGTGGGAAACGCGATCCCTCGAATCCTCGCCAGGGACGAGGAACCCGACTTCGGGAGATGCCGTGCTACGAAGAGGCCGCGTCAAATTGCTGGATTTTGGCTTAGTGCGAGTCCTGGAAGAAGAAGGCCATTTGACATGCCACGGCTTCGTCGCCGGAACACCCGCCTACATGTCACCCGAACAAGCACGGGGCGAGACCTTGGACGAACGCTCCGACTTGTTTGGTCTCGGCTGCGTGCTGTTCCAGGCGTGTACCGGGCAGTTACCGTTTCCCGGCAACCATCCGACAGCAATCATCCTGGCGCTAACGAGCCAACCGCCGCAACGCGTGTTGGAGTTGAACGCGAATCTGCCAGCTTCTCTGGCTCTGATTGTGGAACGTTTGTTGGAGAAAGATCCGCAGCGGCGGTTTCAGTCGGCGGCCGAAGTGGCAACGGCCTTGACGGCTGTCAAGTGCGAAGCTGATCCGGCGGTGGAACCAAAAGTCCATGTCACTCCTCCCGCGAGTGATCCGAGAACACCACTTGAACGATCCGTGCGATCTCGATTCGTACCATCGACACGGAGTACGTTAGTCGGCATATGTGCGGTGTTGTCGCTGGTCGTTGCGGGAGTCATCACTTTCCGTATTTCGACGGGGCGAGGGATGATCGTGTTGGAAATTGATGACCCACTACTGCAAAGTGCGACCATCTCGATCGATGGTCAGAAGCAGCTTGTCAGGCAAGCCCCCGATGGTGACGCTCCGGCGTCGCGTGACCAGATCGCGGTGGGAATCGCCCCTGGACTCGCCGGCGCGACAGTTCCTGGAATTCTTCCGCGGCCACTACCGTTTGCCGATGTCGCGTATTGGCAACTCGAGACACGCACACCTCGCGGAGATGTCAACGCGGTTGCCTGGAGTCCCGATGGGCAGCTAGTCGCGTGCGGCACGGCCCTGGGGCACGTCCGCATTTACGACGCACGTACGGGCCAGCTCAAGACACTCCTCTGGGCACATCTCGGCGACGTGCTCGCGCTGGACTGGAGCAATGACGGAGAGTGGCTAGTCAGCGGCGGTGAGGATGGCACCGCTTGTCTTTGGCGGGTGGACGGCACACGGGAGCTGATGGTGCTGGAACACGCCGGATGGGTCATGGATGTCGCCTTCCATCCGGGTAGTCACATGGTTGCGACCGCGTGCTCCGATTCCGTTTTGCGATTGTGGAATCTTCAAGGAGATCAACTCGCTGAAGTCAACGGCCACGCGCTGGGCCTGACTCGGATTGCCTGGAGTCCAGATGGAGATCGTTTGGCGACCGCCAGTCATGATACGACTGTCCGTCTATGGAACGCACAGGGACATTTCCTCACCGCGATTGAAGGGCACGAGTCGATGCAGATCACGTCGATCGTGTGGAGCCCCGATAGCCAACGCTTGGCGACGGGAAGTAACGACGCGACCATCCAACTTTGGACACGTGATGGGCAACTCAGTCAGAGCCTACAGGGGCACCAAGGAATTGTTCATGCGTTGGCGTGGAATTCCTTGGGAGACTTGGCGTCGGCTAGCGAAGACAGCGGTATTCGCATCTGGGATCCATCCGGCAGATTGAGATCCACCGAGGTAACGTATGCGGGCAGGATTCTCGATTTGGCTTGGTCCAAGGATGGTCAGAAATTGGCCGCCGGCGGCAGTGGCCAGGCCATTTATCTGCGTAGTTTGAATGGCCAAGTATCAACAGATATTGTGGGCAAGACGCCGGCAATGCGCACGGTCGCTTGGGGTACTCAAGGTCGCATGGCGGTCGCGGGCGATGACTCTCTGGTGCGAGTCTTGGACGAGAGCGGCCGAGTGTGCGATGTCTTGAGGGGACATCGACTGCCGATCCATTCCGTATCCTTCAACTTCACGGGCACGCGTCTGGCTTCCGGCGGCTGGGACTCGCGAGTCCATATTTGGAATCTGCCGGACGGCGAAACGCATGTCGTTGCGGGCTCCAACCCAGTCGCTTGGCATCCTCAGCAGGACATACTGGCGTACAGCGGGGGACGCGAGGTCCGTTTGTGGGAACCGGAAAGTGACCGTTCGATAATTCAAACCGGCGAAGTAATCTCGGCTTTGACCTGGACTCCCGACGGGTCGCAACTCACCACCGGTGACTTTGCCGGAAACATTCAGCATTGGAATGCGAATGGTGAGTTGATCGTAGCGCGTCGGGGACCACCGTTGGTGTTTTCCCTGGCTTGGCATCACACGCAAGGCGTACTGGCATCTACGTCCGCGGCCGAAAATTCGATTCGACGCTGGGACCGCGATCTCGAACCCCAGTCCACTTGGACCGGTCACTCGGTCAACATTGTGTCGATGCAATGGAACCACGATGGCAGTTACCTCGCATCCGGCGGGGGAGATGGATTGTTGCGAATCTGGAACCCGGATGGAACGCCGCACCATGATCTGGGGTTGTCGGGAGCCGTCAGGTACGGTGTCTGTTTCAGCCCCGACGGGCAACGGGTCGCGAGCGCGGGATCGGAAGGTATTCTGAACGTACATCACGTCGCTTCCGGGGAGCCCGAATTTGTTTGTGTCCCTTTCGATGATGGCCGTTCGCTGACCTTTACCGGAAACGGTCAGCGGGTGGATGGGGATTGGGAAGCATTGCATGACGAACTCCTTGTCGTCTGGAAGGTGCCACGCGAGAAGCCTGTGGTAGAGGCTGCCATGGAGTTCATGAATCGGTTTCCTCAGTCGCCTCTGGCCGCCGCACCTCTGTGAAGTAAGTCGCTGACTGAAGATGTTAATTTAAATCGGTTATACCGATTATTAGGGCTCGCCCGCGGGCCGAAGCGTCTGAGAATTCTAGGTCGTCTCAGATTAGGGTGATCCAGTGCCGAAACAGAATTTGATGGTGGGCGAGTATCGCTCAACCGGATCATGAACTTGGGAGGACCGGCAGCGTTCGATCGGCTGTCGCTTTACTTAATTGACGGCAAGATTGGACAGCCGACGTGGCTTCATGGAATGAGGATACCTCCTGATGCTTGCTCGCAAAAACACCCGCATTTTTTGCGGGGCCGCTATCGCATGGTGTTCACTGCTTTCTCCGACAACCGCACAAACTGGGCTACCGGCAAGCGGTATCGGCCACTCGATTTCGCACTCGTCCAATGTGTCGGTCAAGACGTGTGCATGTACAGACAACACGACTGCCTACGAAACGACTGCATTCGAATCCGCCGCTGACGACTCCTGGTATGGCGGCAGTGCCGCGATGTGGACCGCCACGGCCGACGCTTTGTTTCTGCACCGGCGCGATCCGGCGTCGGCCGTGCTGGCCATCAATACAGCGGATCCCACCGAGAATCTGAACGCGAACGATTTTCAGTTTGGCGTGCATGTGGGCTTTGATCTCGCGCTGACTCGCCGCT
>JBGTHH010000224.1:0-5031 GCA_041746275.1 Pirellulaceae bacterium
CCAAATACAGGCGAAAGCGGTGCCACGAGTTCTGCAATGTTAGCAGCCATATTGTTGGCACTCGTAAAAGCGTTTACGGCTAAGTTACCAGCAATCCCTGCAAACTGTTTCATCAGCCCCCCGAGTTCGTCGAGTTTAACGTTAGCTGCATCGACAATACCTTCGTCGATTCGCCATTTGATATGTTGTGGATCGTGGGCGGTTGTACCGGTTACGGTAACGGTGATAGTCGCCCAATCCGAAGATGCACCGTCTTTGTCTTGGACCTTATACTTGAAGATGTCCGTCACGTACTGCCCATTGTAGAGATTGTCAGCAAGAAATTGACCGGGCAGATACTTAATGCCAGCACCATTAGGGAGAATCTCAAGCGTGCCCCACATGCCACCATTCGAAAAGACCTCGCCTACCATCAATTGGCTTTCGTCAACAGAACTCGGATCGGTAGCACCGGCAAGTACATCAATTACAACATTCTCGTCCGCGGCGGTGGATGCCGAAGCGTCTGCGGCCGTCGGATTCAAATTGGCGACATCGATGGTCGCGCTTACGGTGGTGGTTCCTCCGTCCTCATCACTGACCGTGAGTTTGACCGTAAAATCTCCGCTGTCGTCGGGGTTGAATGTCAGGCTGCTACCTCCGCCACTCGCGTAGACGTTCGTGGCGGTGCCCTTGAAAACCTCCCAGGAGTACGTGAGGGTGTCGTTGGGACCGGCCGGATCGGTCGCAGATCCATCGACCGTAATGGCAGTTCCCTCTTGACGTGGGCTACTGATGTTATCGATTGACGGAGATGGCGCGACGTTATTGACGATAATCGTCTGGTTGAAAGTTAATACGGGTTTACAAGGATACGTATACGTCCAAGTAACGTCGTAGCTACCATCATCACCCCATGTATGGCTCGCGGTAGACGGGGCGGCATAGGACCCGCTGGGACTGGAATCCCCCCAAGTGACTGTCCAAGTCCCACCAGCAACGCCACCAAGAGTGAAATTGACTTGCTGGCCTTCCTTAAAGCCTTCTGGAGTGGGCCCTTCCCCTTCGGCAGCGAGCAGTGCAGGACCAGTTGGTCCTGACGCAGCAGATGGTCCCGATGCGCTAGGCGTAGGAGCAGAAGGTGCCGTAGGCCCCGAAGGTCCCGAACACATCGTTGGCCCAGTGGGACTCGTCGGCCCAGTTGGACTCGTCGGCCCGGTTGGCCCAGTTGGACTCGTCGGGCCGGTGGGACCGCTTGGGCTCGTTGAACCTGTGGGCCCTGAGGGGGCCGTCTGCCCAGTTGGCCCACTAGCGCTGGTTGGTCCAGTGGGTCCCGTCGGGCCTTCTCCCTCGCCTAACATCCAATATGGAGTGGAAGGAGTATTGGAAGCAGGACTGGCAATGTTTGATTGCGCCAGTTCAGTACCTCTGACGTTCTCGATTTGCAGTGAACCAATTTCGATGCCCGCACCGAGTTGACTTATGGCGGAGCCGAAGGAAGAAGGAGTGGGGCGCGTGGGAGATGAGGAGCCGGGGAGATGTTGACTCGTGTCGACGAGTTGGTTGCTGGCGTAGAAGGCGTCGACGAAGGAATTGATCAGCAGCGGGTTCGTGTTGCCGCTGGAATCGGATGCGACTCGGAGTCCAGTGTCGTCGGAAGAGATTAGTTCCACATCTCGTTCGTCAGCCTCAGGCTGGACGTAGGGGAGTGCGAGGCCGGTTTGGAAAGCGGAGAAGGCGGAGCGATCGCGGACTTTGAGAACGCGCGATTCCGATTGAGTCTCTTCCAGGACGAGTAGTTCTTGTGGCAACAAATCGAAACGGGAAGCGACGACGGCTCCGGCCAGCACGTCCAGGAAGCCACCAGGCAGGACACGACTTTCGAGTTGCTCGACGCCTTGGCGGATCGCATTTCTGCGACTTCGATTTGCCTTATTGCGGTTCCGTCGCTGGCGGCGTGGCTTGCTCATCTTAGTATTCCCAGGAAGGTACGTGGAACTAGACTCTCGGTTGTGAACGGTGGCCTACGCACTTTGAACAAACTGCCTCGCGAGAACGACTGGCGGCGCGCCAGCTCTCTACCTTCCCTTAGGCGCAAAAACGCCAATCCGAACAAACGATCTCAAATTTTTTCCAAATTTTCATTCATTCAGGTGGTAATTGGATTTTGGTCGGAATATAACAGGAGCCGTCTTTCTGTGGAGTCGCAAGGGGTATGTTGCCTTTCGTTCCGAGGCTGTGAAAACATGGGACTGGCTCCGAGAGGATGTCGGTGTTTTGCAAGGACTTCGCGTAGCTGCGAGGTGCCTGTCCAAATTTGTTCACAGCCTCTCCGCGAAAGTGCGTCCGTCCTAACATGACTCGTCTTCTCTGTGTTGGCGCAATGGGAGCAGGTTATATGGCAGAATTCACCGACTTCCCCGACGTGTATCGACGAGCGTTCACCGGCGATCGAGATGCCCAAGCGGATCTGTGGCTCGAATACCGGCCACGCATGCATCGGGTGATTCGATTGAAGGCGGCGGATTTGCACTTGGAATGGGCAGTCGACCCGGATGACATCTATGATTCGTTCTTCGTCGAATTGTTTCATCGCGCCCACTGTATCTGCTTCGCCGACGCTCGTCATTTTGCCCGCTACGTCGCGAAGTCGCTCCGCCGACGTACCCGGCGATGCTTGTTTGCCTCGAGGAATCAATCCCCATTAAGTTTCGAAGTTTTATCGGAACTAGTTGCCGCAGATTCGGACGTGGTTGACGAGGCGATTTGGGCGGAGCTGTTGGACGCGGCTTACCTGAAACTTACGCAGCGCGAACGAATGATCTGTAAACTTGTGAGAGACGGGTGTAGTTGGCAAGAAGTTGGGCAGCACCTCGACCTTGCCCCGGATACCGCTCGCATGATTTATCAACGCGCAGTGGCTCGAGTCCGTGAGGAAGTTCTTGGGTGATAACAGGGCCGGGTTTACGATTTTCGTAATTCGCGGCTGAACGTAGCACTGGACGAACGGGGAAACTCTACCGTTACACGATTGAAAGCTCGCGTCCGTTCGGCGCTACTAGCAACGCTCACGAAATAACTTCCCTGCTTTCCCAGCGATCATCACGGCGGAGCGTGATGGCAACGTTAAATTTGCGGAAATTACTTCGCGAGCGTTGCTATGGCAGTTCGGGGGCCGTGACGTCAGGCAGCTTTCCCGTTAAGGAACGAAGGAATGCCACGAGGTTGTCGATATCGGAGAAGCTGCTGTCGAGTTGCGGTTCGATATCCAGCGGCTCGCCTTCCGGAGTTCTGGCGGGGACTCCGCGAAAATAGTACATGACCACGTCGTAGAGCGTTTCGAGTGAACCGTCATGCATATAGGGAGCGGTCTCCGCGACGTTGCGAAGTGAGGGCGTGCGAAATCGATAATCGTCCGCGCTGTTCTTTGTAATCGCACCACGTCCTCGATCATGCCAAGAAGCTCCGATGCGATAGAACTTGCCGTCGCTCAACAGCGGTCCGTGATGACAACGAATGCAGCCGGCATCGTTTTGAAACAGCTCCAGGCCTCGTTTTGCCGCCTTGGAGAGGGCGTCTTTGTCACCCGCTAGATAACGATCGAATGGCGAGGCTTGTGTCACCAACGTGCGTTGAAAGGCGGCCAGCGATTTGGCGATGCCATCACGAGTGACCGCCGTGCCGTAGATTTCTTGAAACTGTTGCCGGTAGCCCCCGATGGCGTTCAACTCCCGCTCCAACTCGTCGAGATCCTGGTTCATTTCATCGGGCGATTGAATCGGTTCCAGAGCCTGTTCTTCCAGCGATTCAGTCCGCCCGTCCCAAAAGTAGCTGGAGAACAAGCCAATGTTGGCCAACCCTGGCGTGTTTCTAATCAGCAGCCTGCCGCCGTTCCCCGGTGATTTTGCAAGTCCATCCGCGAAAGCCTTGTCGGGAAGGTGACAGGTCGCGCAGCTCATCGTATTGTCGCCCGAGAGTCGCGAGTCGAAGAACAGTTGCTTGCCCAATGCGATCTTGGCCGGGGTGAGCGGGTTCGACTCGGGTGATGGTATCGTCGTTGACAGTGGCGCGAGCGACGGTGTCTCGTCTTCGGCAGCGGCCCCGGGAAGTCTCGCTCCGGGAAGGATCACCGCCATTAGAAGCAAGGCAATTGCGAAAGGTCGCACCATGAAGGACTCCCGTATGACTATAAGCCACTGGTCGCGGCAGGAAGTGTTGGACGCGTTTGAGCGCGACCAGTATAATCAGCGTCCTCGCCAAAGTCGAAGGCCATCGGTGTGTCGATGCGAGCAGACATCACGAATAGGACTGCGTGCGGCTTTTTCAAGAAGGAGGAAACGCCATGTTGACCATGCTGGGAAGCCCGCGTCGCTGCTGTGACGGAATCACGCGTCGAGAAACGCTTAAGGCAGGCGCACTTTCGGCACTCGGCGGGTTTGGTTTGCCACACTTTCTCGAAGCGAGCGAAGCGGGCCGCGTCGTGCCGGGCAAGGCGAAGAGTGTCATCCTTCTCTATTTGCTGGGCGGTGCCGCAACGCAAGACATGTTCGACTTGAAACCCCATGCGCCGGTCGAAGTGCGGAGCCACTTCGCGCCCATCGCATCGAGTGCCTCGGGCATCGAAGTCTGCGAGCACCTGCCCATGATGGCCAAGTGGATGCATCGGGCGGCCGTCGTCCGCACGGTCAACCACAATGCCGGCTGCCACAACACCCTGCCCAGCTACACCGGCCAGGAAGTGATGCTGTCCGACATCACCACGATAAAGGATCACTATCCGCCGAGCATGGGTTCGGTGTGCGAATACTTGCGGCACACGAGTGGCGAGCCCCGTGACGCTCAAGGGCACGATTTCCCCGAATACGTCTACATGCCCTGTTATCTCGGCTGGGGCCAGAACATTCGGCGGCCCGGCCCGTATGGCGGTTTTCTTGGCAAGCGATTCGATGCGTTGACTTCCGAGTGCAGCCCCTATAAGGCCGAAGGGACTCCCGACGTTTTGCCAGGCACTCCCCAAACCGTACTGGGATCGCCCCGGATCGCATCGAGTGA
>JBGTHH010000225.1:0-4748 GCA_041746275.1 Pirellulaceae bacterium
CCGCGCGGCCATCGTACGTCGTATTTACCCAAGCCGAGAAAATGCCCTGCTGGTGGGCGTGATCAAACGGAAACATGGCCGTTACGATTTTGCCTCGCGGAGAGCCAACCGGATGTAGGCAACCGCTGCGTTCGTAGATCGGGGCGATACCGGTCGGAGCCGGTGGCGACACCTTGTTGTACGTGACAACCACCTTGTCTGCTTGTGTGACGACAATCGTGCGTTCTTCTTCGACGACTTGCAACTGTTGCGAAAACGACACGTTAGCCATGCACATCATCGCCAGGAACCCCATTAGCAACGGCTTCGAGACTACCTGCATGACCTGCTCCACTACGAGGAACTTGGGGGTGATTATGGAGTCGCGTTAATTTGTCGCGCATCCTGCTTGAAGCGGAATGCCGGCGCGCCATGGATGCTGGCGCTGGTGATCGTTGGGCACCAGTACTTCTCGACGTGTTCGATAATCAGATCGAGTCCGTCGAAGTGTTTTCCGGGATCGCGGTGATATGAATCTGTCAGATCGCGGCAGAGCACGACGTTCTTGCCGAGATACACCATCTGCCGAATCCCAAACGGACGCCCCAGGACGCAGCGGTTCGTATGGACGCCCATGATGATCACGTTTTCGATGCCTCGCTGCGTGAAGAGATTGTAGATCTCTTGGCCATCGCTGCTAACGGCGTCGCCTTCGGCCACTTCGAGCGTTTCGATCTGCCTGGTCCAGACAATCGCCGAAGGGTTGCACGGTTGGGGCGTATCGCAAGAACAGCCGCTCTTTTCAAGGTGTTCGGCCAACGGACCTTCGTGGGCAGGGTTAAAGTAGTTCCACTGAAATTTGATCGCGGAATTGGCCGCCGGAGCCGATTCGATTGGCTGCCGTTGCGGTGCATCCTTATAGTATTTCGCACAGTCGCTGGGGGCGTGAACGATCAGCACGCCGCGTTCCCGGGCCGCTTTGATCGTGCGGTTCATGTGGGGTGCCATTTCCACAACGCGTTGAGCAGCGCTGAGGCAATGGTGATCATCCCACATGTCGACGATAACGATTGCGGTTTTCTTCGGATCCCAAGTCACGCTCCGATCAACGACGGTAACATCGTCAGTCCCTTCCACCGCGACTCGACGACGTGTCTCAAGCTGCCACGGTTGGTCGATAGAGGGATCCGCTGCGGAGGAGAGGTGCTGCACGAACGCCAACAGCACGAACGTTATGAGTAGGACTAGGGTCTGTCTGAGATGCATTACTTTTGACTCCGAGGTGGGGAGTTGTACGCAGGGCGACGCCGTATGCTATTTCGATCGCGGCTTGAAAGCAACTTGGCTTGGCTCATGAACACCTCGTCGTTCAGCTCCGATGCGTAGGAAAACTCCGCGCCGAACGACACGAACCAAGCGTTTAGTCGCGATGCAGCAACGTGAGGAGCGCGGGTAGCAACATAAGGTTGCCGATCAGTCCGCCCAGCATCGACAAACTCACTAGCGCTCCGAAGTAGACTGTCGGAATGAACTCGCTGCCGCACAACACGGCGAAGCCCACGATTAACGCCAACGTGGCGAAAACCATCGCGGGACCAACGCCCTGCTGGACTTCATCAATGGATTCCGCAACGGTCTTCCCCGCGCGTCGCGCGCGGCGAAAGAACGTTAGGTAATGGATCGAGCCATCGACGGACAAGCCGATCGAGACCGCCGAGATCATCGCGGCTCCCATATTGACCGGCAACCCGCTCCAACCCAACAGTCCCATGACGACCACGATCGGCAAGGCGTTGGGGAGCAGGGCGATCAAGGTCAACGTCAGACTGCGAAAGGCACAGAGCATGACCAGCGCCATGCCGCCCGAAGCGATGGCGAACGTTAACCATTGATCCCGCAGCAGGCTGCTGACCAGATGCGTCAACAGGACGTAGAAACCCGTGACCTCGGCGGCTTCCTGCTCGCTGTCCGGAAACTCCTCCGCCACGATCCGTCGCACGCCTTGCAAGATAAGCTCCTTGTCCGCCGCCGATTGCCGTTCGCGCGTGCGGAGCATGATGCGAAAGTAGTGACGCTGCGGGTCCGCGGGATCGGCGTGATACAACGCGTCATAGAAGGCTTCCATGTGTAGTTGCATGCCTTTGAGGCCCGCGCGCACCATGCCGCCACGAAGGGCCTTGAGTCGCACCTTTTCCAAGTCGACGGGCGATGTCCCGACGACTAGATCGGCGATGCTCAAGACTTTCGTCAGCCCGGCCACGGGTTGGACTCCTGTCCCGCTGACCACGACCTCCTGGCGCAGTCGCCGTTCAAGCACGAGGATGCGTTCCAAATACTCCCAGTCCAGTCGGTCGGGAGCGGGCAGGACAATGTCAAACGCGCCCGCTCCTCCCAAACGATCTTCGACAAACGTGGACGAGCGAATCACTTGGCTGTCGGCACGGAAGTTCTTGGTGAAGTCGGTCTCGATGCGGAGGCGCGAAATGCCGCCCAGTCCCCATGCCAAGAGTGCCAACGACACTGCCACCATCAGCCAGCGTGACCGACAGGCGAAACGGGTTAACCGCCCCAGTCCGGCGTCCAAGTAATCTTCTCCCCAGGCGCGTCGCGGGTCGACATCCACACGTCCCCACAGCGCCAGTCCCGGCACGATGCAGGCGACGCCCACCATTACGAACAACGAACCGATCGCCATCATCAAACCAAAGTCGCGCACGGGGCCCACGTCGGCCGCGGTCAGCGCGGCGAAGCCCATGGCATCGGTAACACAGGCGAAAAAGATCGGCGCAACCAGCAGAACCGCCGTCTGGGTCAGGGCCTCCCGAGGTTCCAGACCCGTGCTGCGGATTTGGCGATAGCGCACGATGATATGGGCAACGGTCGCCACACCGATGACCGTGACAATGGCGGTGAGCATCGAGCTGACCATGCTTAGCCGCAAACCAGATAAAGCCAGCGTCGCGCGCGTCAAGACGAGTGTGACTTGCACAACTACCAAAGGCACGATCACCCAACGGAGGCTGCGGAAGCAGACGATGAAGGTCGCGCCCAACAGCACCATCGACCAGCGGCCCAAACGATGTCCATCCGCTTCCACGTGCTGATAACTATCGGCGACCAAGACCGGTTCGCCCGCCAACATGCCGGACGACAAACCATCGGGTAAATCCTCGGCGATGCGCCGCAAGGCCCCAATCGTGGCTCGTCGCGTTTCCGTCGTCGCGCCTGTCGGTTCGAGCATACAGACCACGACGGCGGTGCGACCTGCGGGATCGTGAGTATAGTTTTCAAACAGCTTCCGTACATTCGCCGCCAACGTACTCTCGGTGTCCAGGATGTCGGACGTACCGATGCTGAGTCGGTCAAGACTGAGCACATCGCGGACCCCAGGCACTTGCTCACAACGACGACTGACTTCGCTCACACGTTCCAGTCCCTCCCGGTCCGCGGCCATGAGCTCAGCGTCGTCGTAGACCAGCAACACGATCTCATCGCCACCAAAGACACGCTTCAACTTGCGATAGGGAACCAGCAACGGATCGTTCACAGAGAACATGTTCTCAATCGACTCGTCGAACGCGACCTGACCGGCGGGACGCGCTGCGAGGATGCTCAGGATCAACACCACCCCCAGTAGCGGCCAGCGACCGGAAATGAGAAGTTGCGTTATCCGCTCACTGAGAGTTGGCATAAAATGCTGTCTACGCGTGAAGGGTTACCGAGAGAGTCCGCAGCATGGTCGATGTTCTTGATTCCGACAAGCCACGCTGGGGTGTTGTGGTCGCGCTCATCTTGGTGGCGGTCGTCGTCCGCGTGGCGGGAGTTGCGGCGTTGTCACATTCTCTGCACGATGACCCGGACGCTTATCGAGCGCTGGCCGAGAACCTGAGGCAGCACGGTGTCTTCGGCTCCGGTGCCACGCCCACTGCTTTCCGTCCTCCACTCTATCCGGTTGTCTTGGCAGCCCTCGCTTTCGACGGGCAAGTCCGACCCCTGACCGTAGCGGTTCTGCACGTCGTCCTGGGCGTCGGCACGGTCGTCCTGAGCTACAGATTAGCCAGAGCGTGGGATTTGGGGCGCTGGTCTGCCGTGGCCGCGCTGCTGGTCGCCGTGGATCCGATCTTGATCAATCAGTCAGCACTGGTGATGACCGAGACTCTGGCCACGTTCCTGGCGACGATGGCGTTGCTAGCCCTGACGCGGATGGCGCGACAGCCTAAGCCGAGCCACGCCGTCTGGGCAGGCATCGCGCTGGGGCTCGCCAGCCTTTGTCGTCCTACATTCATCCCATGGCTAGGACTTTCGGGATTGGTCGTCGTGGCTCAGGGATGGCAGCAACGCTCGCCGCGGATGCTAGGCAACTCGGCGATTCTGCTTGTGTCTGCGGGCATCGTGATAGCACCCTGGGCCGTTCGCAACCAAGTCTCACTGGGAGCTCCCAAACTCACGACCACACATGGCGGCTACACGGTCCTGCTGGGCAATAACCCCAGCTTCTATCGCTATCTCCGCGAGGCTCCGCGCGGCACGACCTGGGACTCGGCGGAATTAGCACAAGCTTGGGAGATGCGGCAGTTCGCGACTTCGGTCGACGATCCTCTGTGGGACCTCAATCGGGAGACCGCTAGCATCAGATTCGATCGTGAACCCATTCACCGTACGGAGTTTGAGGATGACGATTTAGCCTATGCGCTGGCCAAACGTTATATCGCCGCCGAGCCAACTCTGTTTATCTACTCGTGTTTGGTTCGAGTTGGTCGGCTGTGGCA
>JBGTHH010000226.1:0-10029 GCA_041746275.1 Pirellulaceae bacterium
CGGAGTTTGGTGCCTTTGTCGATCTCGGTGGGATCGACGGTTTGCTACACATCACGGACATGAGTTGGGAACGGATTGGTCACCCGTCGGAGATGGTGGCCATCGATCAGGAAATCGAGGTGCAGATCCTGCATATCGATCGCGAGAAACAGAAGATCGCCTTGGGGTTGAAGCAGCTCACGAATAACCCTTGGGAAACGGTCGACAAGCGTTACGATGTCGGTGCCAAATACAAGGGTACCGTCGTCAACGTGATGAGCTACGGTGCCTTCGTGAAACTGGAGCCGGGCATCGAGGGCTTGGTCCATATCAGCGAGATGTCGTGGACCAAGCGGATCAATCATCCCAACGAACTGCTCCAGATCGGCGACGAGATCGAAGTCGTGATCTTGGGCATCGACAAGAACGGCCAGCAACTCTCGCTCGGCATGAAGCAGACCCAGGATAATCCGTGGGATAACATCACCGATCGCTATCCAGTGGATGGCACGGTTACCGGCAAGGTGCGCAATCTGACCAACTACGGTGCCTTCATCGAACTCGAAGAGGGCATCGACGGTTTGCTACACGTGTCGGATATGTCCTGGACTCGCAAGATCAGCCATCCCAATGAGATGCTGGAGAAGGGGCAGGAAGTTACCTGCAAGATTCTCTCGGTCGATCAGGATCGCCGCCGGATTGCCTTGGGTCTGAAGCAATTGGACAACGATCCCTGGGCGCGGGACATCCCCGGCAAGTATCAACCCGGACAAGTCGTCAAGGGTGCCGTCACTAAGATCACGAATTTTGGTGTGTTTGTCGGATTGGAAGATGGCCTCGAAGGCTTGCTGCACATCTCCGAATTGGCCGACCATAAGGTCGAGAACCCCGAGGACGTCGTCAAGGTGGGCGATGAAATCGAGGTCAAGATCCTGCGTGTGGATATCGACGAACGAAAGATCGGTCTGTCTCGCAAACGCGTTGAGTGGGCCGAGGAGGAACAGGTCGCCAGCACTGGTGCCGCGAGCTCCGGTGGAGCGGCGAAGGATCGGATCGCTCGCGAAGATTTGAAGGGTGGACTCGGCGAAGCCGGCCCGCTGTTCAAGTCGTCCGATGCGGGCGATGGCGAATAACGACGGGCGCGAGCGAGCCCCGTCGACGTAGGTTGTCAGCGACGTAGGTTGTCAGCAATTTAATCGATCTCCGGTATCCGATCTGGATGCCGGAGATCGTTTTTTGTAGTTGAGTTCATAGAACAATCGTTGGCGGGGCCGGGGTCGCGTCGACCATCTTCTGACGATTGTGCTGGCGGGCAGGTCCGTGCGACCGACGTGGCCGGTGTCATCGTTAACGTCCGAATGCGTCGGATATTTCGCGTACCTCATCGGCTTTGCCAGACTGTGCAGGCGAGGGTGGCAGCGCGTCGATAGAGTTGCTATTCCCGTGGACGTGCCACGCTCGCTCCCTCCCCCCTTGCCCTGAGCCACGATCATGCCCGCCAATAGCTCCGACAGTTTTCTTGAAGACCGCCCCGTCCGGAAACGTGTTCCCGCCTCGCGTAAACGCAGTGACGCACTGCAGACACCCCTCGAAACCTACCTGCGCGAGATCAACGAAACCGCCTTGCTGAGTGCCGCCGATGAACGCGAGTTGGCGGCTCAGATCGCGGAAGGCGATGTCCGGGCTCGCGATCGTATGGTGCGAGCCAATCTGCGATTGGTCGTGAACATCGCCCGCGGCTATACCGGTAAGGGGCTCAGCCTGCCGGACTTGATCGAGGAAGGAAACCTCGGCTTGCTACGGGCCGTCGAGGGCTTTGATCCGGATGTCGGCACGCGGTTTAGCACCTACGCCAGCTATTGGATCAAGCAGTCGATTAAGCGGTCGCTGATTAACTCGGCCAAGACCATTCGCATTCCGGCTTACATGGTCGAGTTGCTGTCGAAGTGGCGACGCGCGAATGCCCGCCTGACCGAGGAGTTGGGCCGCACGCCGACGCCCGAGGAGATCGCTCGGGTTCTGGGCCTGCCAAAAAAGAAGCTGCCGATCATCAAGAAGGCGATCCGCATCTATAACTCGACGCCACAAACCGATCAGGCGGAAGCCGGTTGGTCTTTGGGCGAGATGGTGATGGACGAGCGGATGAAGAGTCCAGACGAGGAAATGGTCGATAGCGACATCCTCACGCACGTGATGGGGATGCTCAACGACATGGATCCACGCGAAGCCACGGTCTTGCGGATGCGGTTCGGCTTGGACGACATGGAGCCCCACACCTTGAAGGAGATCGGCGAAGCCCTCGGGTTGACTCGGGAACGTGTGCGGCAGATCGAGACGGAAGCCTTGGGGAAACTGGGAGCTGGTCTGACCGATCCGCGGGAAACGGAGGCAGGCGACTATCTGCCCCCGCATCACGAAGATAGTCCTTTTCGGTCAGGCTCTTAGTGATTCGATGCATCGGGAGCTACTTCGTTCCGTCGGCATCTTGCACAAACGATCGTTGATCCGCGAAAACCCTGTTCTCGAAGTGTTCGGCGAGACACGGCTCGTTTATCATAGGGACATCGTTTGGTTGTGTAACCTTGCCATGGGAATCGTCGATGCTCACCGATCGGGACCACACCCTGCTAGTCTGTAGTTGCCTGTTCGGTCTCTTGGTATCGCCAACGTACGGAGCGGAAGCGGACTCGAAACTTCAATTCAATCGCGATATCCGGCCGATTCTGGCCGACAATTGCTTTTCCTGCCATGGAGCCGACAGCGCTGCACGAAAGGGTGAGTTGCGGCTTGACCAGCGTGCCGTGGCCATCGACACTGGCGCGTTGACCCCCGGCCAGCCCGAGTCTAGCGAGTTATTACGTCGAATCGCGTCGCATGATCCGGACGAGGTCATGCCGCCAACCGCAACGCGCCGCCGCTTGAGCGCCGAACAGAAAGCGACTCTGCGGCGCTGGATCACCGACGGTGCGGAGTATGAGGAGCATTGGTCGTTTGTCCCGCCGGTTAAAGCTGAGCTGCCTGAGATCGTGGCCGTCGCGTCGCCAAAAACGGCGGCGAACTTTAACCCCCGCAACGCGATCGACTACTTTGTACTCGCGCGTTTGCGGGAAGAAGACTTGGTGCCGAGCCGTGAAGCCGAACGAACGACACTGATTCGTCGTTTGTCCTTCGATCTGAATGGACTTCCACCAACACCCGAGGAAGTTGACGCGTTTGTAAACGACCAATCAGAAAACGCTTATGAGAACCTCGTCGATCGTTTACTCAAGTCGCCGCGATACGGAGAGCATCTCGCGCGATTCTGGCTGGACGCCGCGCGCTATGCCGATACCAACGGCTATCAGTACGACACCGAACGGACGATGTGGCCTTGGCGCGAGTGGGTGATTCGGGCCTTCAACGACAACATGCCTTTCGATCAGTTTACCGTCGAACAACTGGCTGGCGACTTGCTCCCCGATCCCACCACGCAACAGCGTCTCGCGACCGGCTTCAACCGCAATCATCCCATCACGATCGAAGGCGGAGTGATCGACGAGGAGTATCGCACAGAATACGTGATCGATCGCCTGACGACCACGTCGACGGTTTGGATGGGGCTGACGATGGGTTGCGCACGTTGTCACGATCACAAGTTCGATCCGCTGACTCGTCGTGACTTCTATCAGTTCTTCGCGTTTTTCAACAACGTTCCGGAACGAGGCAATAGCGGCTTCGCTCCGCAACTACGGGCACCGACTCCCTCGCAGCAAGCGGAGCTGGACGACTTAGCGGACAAGATCGCTCAGACCGAACGACACCTGATTCCATTGGCCGAACAGATCGCCGCTCTACAGATGACGTGGGAGACACAGGCCAGCGCGCGGGTCGCCAACCAGTGGCAAGTCTTGATTCCCACCGAGTTGAAATCGACGGGTGGATCGACCCTCACACGACTCGACGACGCTTCGGTGTTGGCGACGGGAGGCAGTTCTGGTCACGACGATTATGAGCTCACGTTCACTCTAACGGCAGACATCGCGATCACCGCCATTCGACTCGAAGCGCTCACCCACGACTCCCTGCCTCACAACGGACCTGGGCGAGCGTTCAATTCCAATTTCGTCTTGAACGAATTCGAGGTCGTTCGCGTACCGGTCGCTGAT
Organism: Pirellulaceae bacterium; assembly: GCA_041746275.1. Taxonomy (GTDB): domain Bacteria; phylum Planctomycetota; class Planctomycetia; order Pirellulales; family Pirellulaceae. The sequence continues at coordinate 4,125 of JBGTHH010000226.1, forward strand.
CCAGAACAAGCGACTTCGGTGACGCTGGCCTCGGTCACGGCGGACTATTCACAAAAGGATTTTGAGGTCGCGCGTTCTATCGACGGCAATCTTGGCACGGGCTGGGCCGTCGATGGACCCACTCGCAAGGAAAGTGCCACCGCCGTATATCTACTGGAAATGCCGCTGCAAGTCTCCGAACCGACTTGGCTGCGCGTGACGTTGCGGCATCGTTATGGCAGCGCGCATACCGTGGGGCGTCCACGGATTTCCGTCTCACAAGACCCCTCATTTACAATTCCGCCCAACGTGAGCAGCGCGTTGGCCACGACTCGCGATCAGCGTACCAAGGCACAACATGAGTTGCTGACCGAGTACTTCGTTGCTCATGTGGCCGACGGTGAGATCGGGGCTCTCGGCCGACAATTACTCGAACTTCGCGAGCGACAACGGCAGATCGAAGCGTCGTTTCCCGAGTCCCTGGTGATGAGCGAGATGGTTACGCCACGCGACACGTTCATGCTGACGAGCGGGCAATACGACCAACCGGGAGACAAAGTCACCGCGGCCACTCCCGAGTTTCTCCCGCAACCTGCCGTCGCGAAGATGGATCGCCTCGCCCTCGCACAGTGGCTCGTCAGCCGCGAACATCCGCTGACGGCTCGCGTCATGGTCAATCGCTTGTGGCAGCAAATCTTCGGAGTGGGGATTGTCCGTACGACCGAGGATTTGGGAACGCAAGGCGAGTGGCCCACCCATCCCGAGCTGCTCGATTGGCTGGCCGTCGAGTTCATGGACAGTGGCTGGGACATCAAGCAACTCGTCAATTTCATCGTGATGTCCTCCACCTATCGACAGGCGTCGGATGTGAGTGGCGAGTTGGCGAAACGCGATCCCGAAAATCGTTGGCTGGCACGCGGTCCCCGGCTTCGCTTGCCCGCCGAATTGATTCGCGACAACGCGTTGGCGGTCAGCGGTTTGCTCGTCGAACAGGTAGGAGGGCCGAGCGTTTATCCCTATCAGCCGGAGGGATTGTGGCTGGAAATCAACAATCGTCCGGGTTACTCGCGGGACTATCCGGCCAGCCAAGGTGCGGATCTCTATCGTCGCAGTCTGTACACGTTCTGGAAACGCACGGCACCACATCCCGCGCTGTCGGCGTTTGACGCGCCCGAACGCGAAGTGTGCCTCGTGCGGCGGTCGAGAACGAATACACCGTTACAATCGCTCGTGCTGTTAAATGATCCCCAATTCGTCGAGGCGGCACGTCACTTGGCCGAGCGGATGCTGGTCGAAGGGGAATCCAGCATCGAGTCGCGTCTGGCGCGAGGTGTTCGTCGGACACTCGGCCGCCTGCCCTTGGACGACGAACTGGTGGAACTGCGTCGGTACTTTGAGGCGGAGCTCGATTATTTCCGCGACCATCCCACGGCAGCTCGGCAACTTCTGTCAGTCGGCCAGTCACCGCGCAGCGAAGCGTTTGACTTGTCGGAACACGCAGCCTACACCAGTGTCGCTCGCTTGCTGCTTAACTTGGACGAAACGATCACCAAGAATTAATTCGCCATGCTCCATCACACACGCCGCCATTTTTTCAAGCAATCCACCGCTTCACTCGGAGCAGTCGCCCTAGCCCAGTTAATGGGCGATGCCTCGCTTCAAGCGTCAACTGACACGCCGACGCCACGAGCCAAACGAGTCATCTACCTGTTTCAATCCGGCGCGCCATCGCAAGTCGACTTGTTCGATTACAAGCCCGAACTGACCAAGCTGCATGGCACCGAGCTGCCAGCGTCGGTGCGGATGGGTCAACGCTTGACCGGCATGACCGCTGGGCAGAAGGAGTTGCCGGTTGCGAAGAACGTATGGGAGTTCCAGCGTCATGGTCAATCGGGAACTTGGATCAGCGAGCTGCTGCCGCACATCGGAAGCATCGCCGATGATATCTGTGTCATCAAGACAGTCCATACCGAAGCCATCAATCACGATCCGGCGATCACGTTCTTTATGACCGGCAATCAGCAGCCGGGGCGGCCGAGCATCGGCTCGTGGGTCAGCTATGGCATCGGTTCGGAGAACGACAACCTTCCCGCCTTCGTCGTGTTGCTGTCGAAGAATACGTATGCGGCCGCCCAACCACTTTATGCACGACTGTGGGGCAGTGGCTTCCTGCCGGCGAACCATCAGGGAGTCAAGTTCCGCGCCGCGGGAGATCCTGTGCTCTACCTGAACGATCCGGCCGGTTCTTCGCCTGAGGGTCGGCGGCGTCTGCTCGATGCCCTGGGGAATCTGAATCGCATCCAGCTCGATCACGTGGGCGATCCCGCCATCGAGGCCCGGATCGCCTCCTATGAAATGTCGTATCGCATGCAAATGTCCGTACCGGAACTGGCGGACTTCTCCGACGAACCGGAAGCGACGTTCCAACTTTACGGCGAGGATGCGCGAACGCCGGGAACCCATGCCGCCAATTGCCTGCTCGCGCGCCGCTTGGCCGAGCGTGATGTGCGATTCATTCAACTCTTCCATCGTGGCTGGGATCATCACTCCAGCTTGCCGGTCGAACATCCCAAAGTCTGTCAGCAGGTCGATCAAGGCTCGGCGGCTTTGGTCAAGGATCTCAAACAGCGAGGCTTGTTGGACGACACGCTGATCGTGTGGGGTGGCGAGTTCGGTCGCACGGTGTATTCACAAGGCCAGCTTAGCGGCAACGGATATGGTCGCGACCATCATCCACGCTGTTTCAGCATGTGGCTCGCTGGCGGCGGCATTCGCGGGGGCACGACGTGGGGAGAGACCGATGATTTTTGCTACAACATCGTCCGTGATGGGGTTCACGTGAATGAGTTGAATGCAACCATCCTCCATGCGCTGGGCATCGACCACCGCCACCTGACTTATCGTTTCCAAGGGCTGGATCAACGGCTGACCGGAGTCGAGGAAGTCGAACCGGTAGGGGGAATCTTGCAGTGAGTCGGATTGTAGCGGGAGTCAGGTTGGCTATACGGGCAGGATCTGGCTATACTGAGACCGGTTTGACTTCCTGCCTACTGATTCCCGCCGCGACTGACGCTGTTACTGCCGACTGCGAACGAAACAAACCCTCCGTTCGCGGGTTGAATAGAAGACGTTTTGTCTCCCTTTCCACACCAGAACAAGCTCATCATGAATGCCACACACTCGCCCAGTTTCTGGCACATTGCCTGGAAACCCATTCTCGGCTTGGCCATGCTCGCCTGTGTCGTTCTGCTGTCCGCTGCCGGATGGACGATGTTCCGGGATTTGGGAAATACCTCTCAAGCCTATGTCTACTACCGGGTAGAGAAGTCGGATCTCCCGATCGTTGTGACCGAGCGCGGCAATCTCGAAAGCCAACTGGAGACCAAAGTCCGCTGTGAAGTCGAAAATTCGGCCTACGACCGCAGTTCAACGGGCACGCAGATCATCTTCATCGTGCCCAACGGCAGCGCGGTGTTGGAAGGTGAGTTGCTGGTTGAACTCGATTCGGCGGCCCTACGCGATCGCATCGACAGCGAACAACTGACCTTCGACAAAGCGGTATCGCAACGCATTCAGGCCCAAGCCACCTACCAGAATCAAGTCACACAGAACGAGACACTTCTGGCCCAAGCCGAGTTGAAAGTCGAGCTCGCCAAGTTGCAACTTGAAATGTACATGGACGACAACAACGGCACTTTCAAGCTGGCGGTGGAAGACATCGAACGGCAGATCGATGAATCCAAGAATGTGATTCTGGAATCGCAAGCGGCCTTGGAGTTGGTCAAGACCGAGAAGGCGGGGATCGAGGCCTTGTTCAAGCTCGGCTATCGCGGCAAGAGCGATCTCGAACAGAGTCGTTTCCGTTTCATGCAGGCCGAGGACAAGTTGTCTTCCTCTGTCAATCGCTTGTCGACGTTTCAGTCCACGCGGAAACAACTCGAAGACTATGAGTTCCGCATGAAGAAGCTGCAACTCGAAGGCGATGTGGCTACGGCCGAGCGCAGCTTGTTGCAAACGAACACCGACAGCGAGGCCTTTCTCGCGAAAACGTTGGCCGCGAAGATCGAGGCGGAGAACGCGGAAGAGAAGCAAGTGCAGCGACTCGAGAAGTTGAAGAACCAGTTGGTCCTGTGCAAGATTCACGCTCCGCACGACGGGATGGTTGTCTACTCGCGCGATAACAATCGTTACGGCAGCAACACGGAGATCGCCGAAGGCGTAAGTGTGCGAGAACGCCAAGAGATCATTACGTTGCCCGACTTGTCGCAAATGCAGGTTAAGACCCAGATTCATGAAGCGGTGCTGGACCAGATCCGGCCCGGGCTGCCCGTGACAGTCAAGATCGATGCCTTTCCGAATCGCACCTACGACGGGATCGTTCACACGGTGGCCGTGGTACCTACCTCCAGCTACTACACCAGTGTCAAGACATATGATTGTGTCGTCCGCATCCAAGAGCGTGTCGAAAGCTTAAAGCCAGGTATGACGGCCGTCGTCGACATTCATGTCGATCGGTTGTCAGGTATCCTGGCGATTCCCGTGCAGGCAGTCGTGCAGGTGAAGAGGGATACGTGGTGCTATGTCCACTCGTCGGAAGGTGTCGAGCGACGGTTCATTGAGTTGGGTCCCAGTAACGACAAGTTCGTGCATGTCGTCGAGGGCTTGTCCGTGGGTGACCGCGTGATCCTGAACACTGACGCCATTTTCGATGATGCACAAGACGAATCGCCGGAGTTGCAGCCGGAAAGTGCTGCCGAACCGGTAGCTGAGTTTACGGTCGATGAATCGTCTGCCCCGCCCACATCTTCCGCATCGGAAGCGAATGACCATACACCCCGTGAGGCTCCGCGCAAGAAGGAACGATCACGGCCGAACCCACCGGTGGCCGCGGAAACACCGTAGACGCTTGACGGAACTTCTGGACTCTAAGGACACCCCTGCCCATGTACTGGAGTACCTTTAAGGTCGGCGTCAAGAACCTGCTGCTGCACAAGCTGCGCAGCCTCCTGACCGTCTTGGGGGTGATTCTCGGTGTGGGCTCGGTGATCTCGATGCTGGCGATTACCGAGGGTTCGAAGAAGGAAGCCCTCGAACGCATTCGCCAACTTGGCGCTGACAATGTTATCATCCGCAGTGTGAAGCCCGTCGAGTCCGGTTCGGACACCGAGTCCGCATCGACTACGGCGGCTCAGCGGACCAGCCGCGTCTTGGAATACGGACTCAAGTACACCGACCTCGAACGCTTGCGCGGCGCGTTGCCGACCATCAAGCGAGCCGTGCCGATCGCGCTGGTCGTTCAAGAGGCACAACGCGGTCATCGTCGAATTCCGAATGCGCGAATCTTGGGCACGGTCGACGAATTCCTTCAAGTGAAACACCTCAGCGTGCGTCGCGGGCGATTTATCAGCGATCTGGATAATCAGGTTACCGCCAATGTCGCCGTCTTGGCGGCCGGTGCGGCGGAACGTTTGTTCAAGTATGCGGACCCAATCGGCAAAGACGTGTTGCTCGGCAACGATGTCTACCGCGTGATCGGCATCCTCGAACCTCAGGGGAGCGGGAATGCCACGCCCGGTGGCATCGGTCAACAGAATTTGAACGACGACATCTACGTGCCGTTGACGTGCGCGCAGCGCCGCTTCGGCGAAATTCAAGCCATTCGCAGCGCGGGAAGTCGCAGCTACGAAATGACACAATTGAACGAGATCACTTTGGCGGTCACCGACTCGAAGCTCGTCAGTCAAACGGCCGGGATGGCGCGGAAGCTGTTGTTGATCTCGCATCCACGACAGGACGATTTTGAAATTCAAGTTCCCTTGGAGTTGCTTCAGCAAGCGGAAAAAGAAAAGCAGATCTGGAATCTCGTGTTAGGCAGTATCGCCGGCATCTCGTTGCTTGTCGGCGGGATTGGCATCATGAACATCAT
>JBGTHH010000227.1:0-7920 GCA_041746275.1 Pirellulaceae bacterium
TCTCGCCCCAAGCCGAATTGTTCATTTTGCCACCCCGAGTCTCTTGAACTCTGCCCAAAACTTTCTCGGCCTGGAGAGGCTGAGTTCTCTGGAGCCACTCGATGAACACGGGTTCGACCGTGAGCGGCAAACGTAACAGGATGTAGTTGGCCGTGGTGGCACCGGCAGCCTTGGCCGCTTCCAGAATCTGCGGGATTTCTGAATCGTTCAGCCCCGGAATGATCGGTGCGGTCATGACTCCCACGGGAACCCCTTGCTCAGCGAGCATGCGGACTGCCCGCAGTCTGGCGGAGGGGATACTTGTCCTTGGTTCCATGTCACGAGCCAATTGCGGATCAAGGGTTGTGATCGAGAGGAAGACGTGGACCAGATTGTGTGCGGCCAACGACTTGAGGATGTCCAGATCCCGAAGCACCAACGCATTCTTGGTGATAATGCTGACGGGTTGGCGGCACTCCCATGCCACTTCGAGACATTGGCGCGTCAGCCGAAACTCACGCTCGGCGGGCTGGTAGCAGTCGGTCACGCCGGAGAACGTAATCGGCTCGGGTTTCCACGACACTTTCGCGAGGAATTCTCGGAGCAGACACGGCGCTTCGTGCTTGACCACGATCTTGGTTTCGAAGTCCAACCCAGCGTTGAAACCGATGTATTCGTGGCTCACACGCGCATAGCAATACGCACACGCATGGGCGCACCCCCGGTAGGGATTGACGCTGTAACGGAAAGGAATGTCGGGCGAATTGTTCTCGGAGACGATGGTCTTGGATGCGTCGGCGATGTACTCGGTCGGACGATTCGTCAGCGTGTTGAGATGCTCTTGATCCCATTCCAAGTGCTCCAAGTCAAGCTCATGATGAACCGACTCGAAGCGATTTGGCGGGTCGATATTTGACCCATGGTGCATCGGCACTCCCATCCATTAGCAAGGGTCCATGAAGGTCGACTACAAGGATCATTGTAGCAACGCTCACGAAATAACTTCCTCGAATCTAAAGTAGCCAGCACGCTCCGTCGCACTTTCCGCACATCGTGTCCTGACTTGCGACCCGAACAAATCAAGCAACTCAACGACGATCGCGTTGGGCGGTGCGCGGAACGCGTCTTTCAAGCGTTGAACTCGAGCTTGATCATGGACACGGAACGAACGCCCCTGCACCGTCGCCCTCCAACTCCTCGACATCCACACGACCGCCTACGACCAATGACACAATTCCTGAGGCCGCGATTGTCCTTGTAAACTCCATGAGAATTGCCGGTTCGATATTTCGCCGCTGTCGCTTTGCTATCGCGTTTGTGAGAAAGTGGTTGCACAACGTTTTTAGGATGGAATGTCGGCGGCTGGTCACGGCGTTTTTCGGGTGCCGGTTTCTTCTTAGCCTTTGTGCGAGTAGAATCTGCCATCGTCGGTGCTCCTGGTGAAATGGGCTAGGACCGGCTCGCCCGTTGTCGTTGACGCGACAGTGGGCAACTTTTACCCCATCGGGGATAGCGTGTAAAAATTTGCGGTTGCCACGAAGAATTGCAAGACAACTGCGCAATTCAATAAGATAAGGGTTAATCCCACTTCAAGCGCCTGTAGCTCAGTGGATAGAGCAACGGTTTCCTAAACCGTAGGTCGGAGGTTCAATTCCTCTCAGGCGTACTTCACGTTCATGTGCCGCACGGGATCGGCGGGTTCTACTGCGAACACGCGAATGGTTAGTTGGGCCGACGGAGACGGCGCTGTTCCGTCTACGCCTGAAAGCATTGCGTCAACCAAGGATCGTCGCGAATGGCGGCGGCGACTTCATCAAGCGTGTCGCGCGTGGAAAGCACGGTGAAAAAGCCTTCCTTCATGGTCGGCGCACGCCGCACGGCTTCCAACCACTCATCCGCCGAAAACGGATCGCCGGCAATGGCGTCCCAAAATCCGGTCTTCGCGAAGAGACGGGCAATCACATCCGCTTGGCTTCCCTGCAACAAGCTCATCAGGTAGGCCGCGACACCGACTTGCAGTCCGTGCAGACGCGGTCGCGCGGAGAGCTCATCCAGGGCGTGGGAGATGAGATGCTCGCTCCCGCTGGCCGGTCGCGACGAGCCACAGACCTCCATCGCGATGCCATTCAGCAGCAGCGAAGTCGCCAGCAGGCGGATGCCCTCCTCATCCAGAACCGGCCGTGCCAAGAACGCATGTGCCGCTCCGTCGGAGAGCAGGGTGGCGAAGTCATCAACCAGTTCGCCAACATGATGGAAGGCCAGCTTCCAATCGTGGATGGCGGTGAACTTCGCAGCCAAGTCACCGACTCCGGATAACGTCAGTTGGGTCGGTGCCTGGACACACACGGAGGTATCGATGACCACACCGAAAGGCATCGCGGCCGCGAGGGAACGCCGCTTGTCACCGATCGTCAGGCTCGCCTGGGGACTACAGAATCCATCGTTGGATAAGGAAGTTGGCACCGCGAAATACGGCAGCTTCGCCAGAAACGAAACGTACTTGGCCATGTCGAGTGCTTTTCCTCCTCCCAATCCGATAATCGCGGTGGCCGCGCGCGGCAGTTTCGTGAATAACGCCACTCCGTCCTCGAAGCGATTCTCCGCCACCTCGATCCAGACAACGGGTTCGATGGCCGCTGATCGCAAGCTCTCGCGCAGGGCATCACACAGTCCTGCCGACAGCCCACCACTTTGCAAGACGGCCACACGTTGATGGCGAACGCGTGTCAGATAAATGCCTATGCGATTCAGCGCGTCGGGCTTGATCCGCACGAGCGTCGGGATCGCCACGCGTGTGGAACCCATCACTTTGACCTCCCCGCCGCGATGAGTGCCTGGGCGATTTCCGACCAGACGTGGAAACGCAGAAACGCCTGCCCAGCTTCGCTCAAGACTCGCGCCAGATCACCGCGCGCGAACCGCCGTTCCGCAGGCACGAGCAGCGCCGCCTCTTCATCGGGAAAACCATCTCCCGCAAAGGCCACTTCGCTACCCATTGCCAAATGGTGTTGAACGATCGCGGCCTTGCTAATGCCGTGTGTTGGGCTGAAGAATGGCGAGTCGTGTGGCAGCTCCATCAAAAGCCCTCGGCCAGAGTGGAACTGGCCGGGGTTGGAGTGGACCTCCAGATCGACTCCCGCCTCGCCGAGTAACCGGTCGATGTACCAGCGGCAGCCGGCGGAAGCAATGACGACCTCCCAGTTAGCCGCCCGCAGTTCCTTGACGGACTCGGCGAGGCGCGGGTCGATCTCCATTTGCTCGACGAGTTTCCAGACGGTGGCTTCCTCGGCGCGAATCGCCGCGAAGTATCGGCGCAGAGCCTCGAAGTGCGTGATGCGTCCCGACCGGTATTCGATCCACTCGTTCGAAGTCGCCTCGGGCAGAAGGTGGCCGACAATCAGCTCATAGAAATCGAACTTGGTGATGGTGCCATCGAAATCACTGACCAGAACGCGGGCAGGCGTGTCATGCATGGTGGAAGCTCCGACTGGTTATGATACCCCACTAGGTCAACGTCGACGTCGCGCCTACTGGCATGAGCTTGACCTTCGGTTCAGAATAGTGCGGAAGTCTTTTTAGCGTCTGCTTACCGGATCAACCTTGATGGAGTCCCACAATGTCTCGCCTCTCCCACATGTTGCCAGCACTGCTCGTGATTTTTACCCTCTCGGTCGTTTCCGCGGCAGACCCCAACGCTGTCGTATTCACCGATCCAGAGAAAGCCGGCACGGATTACCAACTGCAAGGTGAATACTTGGGCACGCTGAAGACCGACGACGAGGATCTGCGGATTGGCGTGCAAGTGATCGCGCTCGGCGACGGCAAGTTTCAATCCGTAGGCTACGTCGGTGGTTTACCGGGCGACGGTTGGTCACGTGGTGATAAGACTCACTCGACGGAAGGTCGGCTGGAGGATGGCGTGCTGCGATTCACCGCCCCCGATGACGAAAATGTCAAGGCGGAGATTCAAGATGGTGCGCTGGTGCTGCTAGTCGGCGGTGTCCGCAAGGCGGAGTTCACGAAGGTCAATCGCCAGAGCCCCACGCTCGATGCCAAGCCACCGGCCGGCGCGATCGTACTCTTCTCGGGCGACGGGACCGAGGCCTGGGAGAACGGCGAGCTCGCCGATGGGAAGTATCTCGCGGCGAAGAACGTCTACACGAAGCAAAAATTCGGCGACCACACTTTGCATATCGAGTTTCGCACGCCCTTCATGCCGAACTCGCGCGGTCAGGCCCGAGGCAACAGCGGTGTGTATCTCCAAAGCCGCTATGAACTCCAGGTGCTCGATTCGTTCGGGCTGGAAGGCAAGAACAACGAGTGCGGCGGCATCTATTCCATCGCGGAACCACTCGTCAACATGTGTCTACCGCCGTTGACTTGGCAGACGTATGACATCGACTTCACGGCGGCGCGTTATGACGATAGCGGCAACAAGGTGAAGAACGCACGTACCACGATCCGTCACAATGGCGTCGTTATTCATAACGATTTGGAACTGACACACGGTACTCCCGGACGCCATCCGGAAGGACCGGGACCCGAGGCCGTCTTCCTCCAAGACCATCGCGATCCGGTCGTCTATCGCAACATCTGGATCGTCGAGAAGAAATAGTTTTTCTCAGAGCCTGACCGAAAAGGGGTCTGACCCTCTCCGGCCAGGCCACAAACCCGTTGAAGTCGATTCGCATCCAAAGGGTCAGACCCCTTTTCGGACAGGCTCTCAGGATGATCGCATTGTGGAGGATCGATAGGGGGCGGTCGGCTGAGGCCGCTCCCGCTGCTCCTCTAGTTGCGAGCGATCGCTCTCCACACGAGCTAACAGAGTGTTCAGTTCGCGAGTAAGTTCCCCAAGTTCCGCCGTGGCCGGCAGGGTGATGCCGCAGGCGGAATTGCCGCTCAGATTGAATTGCCGGAGCGCAGCCACGAGATGGTCGAGCGGTTCGGCGATAACACGCTGCAAGTGCGCGGAGAGAGCAAGAATTACGAATAGCGAGGCGAGTGTGATTCCCGTCAACATCCCCAGGTATCGCGGAAGATAACCGACGAGAGGCGCGACCACGGCACGGACTTCAAGAGTTCCCAACTCGTGCCCCGCCTCTACAACAGGCACGGTGACAACCAACCTTCCATCGTTCGCAACCAAGGAGCCCCGTTCCGCAGACGCGACGGGTTGCTTCGTGGTGTCCTCGGATGACGAGTAGCCAGCCAACCACTTTTGGTCACTCGTAAACAGATGGGCCGAGAGCACGTCGTGACGATCACGTAGCGAAGCCAAGAGCTCCTCGGCGGATTGCCTTTGCTCGAATGCCACCACGGCCGTGCTTTGCGTGGCCAGAATCTGCGCGATCCCGGTTAGCTCGGCGACCTGCCGTTCGCGGAACATGATCCGATCATTGACGAGGAACGCCACACTACTGAACGCAGCCGCCGCGCCTCCCGCCAAGGCCAGCAGCAGTGTCAACTTGTGTGTGATTGCAACTTGTTTCATGCGTCGAGGTATCACGGCGTTCATAGCACTCTACTCTTCCTGTCCGCGAATTACTTTGGCGACCTTCAGCAGCTTGGCATTCGCCCGCAATTGTCGAACCCGCATGGCATCGAGGTTAACTTCGATCGCCCGGTCTCCGGTGGCGGTCGGCACGAGGCTAAGCGGCGCGCCCCACCGACAAAACCGTTCGCTTTCCCCAACCAGCAAGACCGGCGAGTTTCGCGTCTGTCGGATCAAGGCCGCGCACACCTCTGGTGGAGTTGCCGCCGGTACGAACAAAATATGGCACGTCTGGTAATCGGCCAGCGAGGCGATGGTCTTGACTTGAACTCGCGATCCGCTGCCAGCGGCGTTGGACATCGGCAGCACGAATCCAGTCTCCGTGCCGCTACCGAACACCGCGATTATGAAGTCGCTGGGAGGTTCGTGTGGGGTCGCTTCCGGCCACGTGATGAAAGTCCGCAGGTGCTCAAGTTGTGCAGCCGCAGGTGATGTGTGCTTGGCTTCCGCCATCGCGCACTTCATGGTTTCATACGTTCCAACAACAATCAGCGCTCCGGCTAACAAGCCGCACACGCGTTCCGTGAATCGTCCAATCAAGTATCGCATGGCTTCCCCACATCGCCTTCTCTACTGTCTCTATCGAGCAAAGTGGGTGAACCCAATCAGAACGTCGACGGCAAAACAGAGTGCTCCCTCCAACGAGTCACGCCGCATCTGTCAGAATCGCTACAGCTTCTGGTCGCGCTGGACTCAACGAACCTGCTGGATGCTAATCGCATTGAGGATCGCCGATGCCTGGGGCGTGGCCGGACGGAATTCGATATCCAATCGTCCGTCCTTCACGGCGACATTGCGAATCGGCACTTGCAATGGAACGGCGAAGCCCCCGGCTTGTCGCAGTAGGTCCAGATTCATCGCCACCGGCCGCTGCTCGGCCGCGATCGAGAAGCGGCGGCTGGAGGCATCCGTCGACCAGTACTCGCAGAAGTACAACGTGACATCGTAAACTCCCTCAGGAACGATGGCTCGAAACGCACTGATGCCGCGTTGTGCCGATGCTTGAACCGGGTTTTGGATATCCGACTCCTTTACCCCACGACCTCCCTCGTGGCCGAACGTCGCATTATCGAACAGCTTGGACTCGAGCCAGCGCGTGCCATCCGGTGCGGTGTACGAGTCGCCGCCGAGATTGACAAAGAGGCGAAGCATTTCACCTGAGGCAAGGGAGTCGGCGGATTCCAGGGCGAGACGCTTGGGTTCACGGGCCGAAGTCGCCCCGATGCGGAAGCACCCCAAGCCCTCGCGGCTGGTCAGCACGACGTGCAGTCGTGTCCCGCCGGGAAACGTTTGTGGTTCGCGCACGATCAACTTGGCGGCGGCAGCCTGTCCGCGCCCCGAACCGCGCCACACGGTACTCTCCTGGCCATCGACAATCCGCCGCAGATCTTCGCCCTTGCCGCCGGTCACGGCAGAGAACTCGATCGGCAACAGCTCCGCGGCGCTGTCCCGACTACCGGCACGCACCGAGACCTCAGCCACACCAAACCGCCCCGCGACTCCGCGGCCCGGCCCACCGACCGGTAACGATTCGTGGGGCAACGCCTCAATGCGAAGCGCGGTCACCGTCTCGATCTCTGATGTCAACACGAGTTCATATCGTTCGACCTCATGTGGATCGCCACTGGCCAAGATACTTCCGTCGTCGAGTGCTTGCAGTTCCGCTCCCGTCGAGGACTCGCACGTGACGGGAGTCAACGCGACAAATTCCTGTTCGTGACGAGGAGCCACGCGATGGGTGATCGATAGCCGTTCGCCGGGGACGGGATTTTCATTTGTTCCGTCGGGCAACTGCCAACTGATTTGAAAGTAATCGCGGCCCGTGCTTTCCTTGTGATACGCTTCCAAGTAGTAGGTCTCGCCGCCGCGCAACGGAATCTTGGTGCCCACCTCGATACGCCGTTTGGTTGCTGGTGTCGCGTCCTCGCCGAGAAAGAGACAGCCTTCGGCATTGGCTCGGATCGCGAAAATATAATCGCCGGTGGCGGGCACGTGCAGGTATCCGCGCAACCGCTGGCCATATTGGTCAGCGAAATCCTCGGGCGCTTCCAGACGATCCAGCGGTTCTTGTTCCGTGGGTTCGGGATGGTCGGCGACATATTGCACGAAGTCGTCGACGGACGTTCCGTTCACATTTCGCCAGACCTCGCGTAAGACGAATCCTCGCTCCTCGGACTCGGACGAAGTTCGCACGGCGGCGACCTCGCTGGGCATTGTCTCCCTGGTAGCGGATGGCTCAACGGTTTTGACCAGTTCAATGGCTTCGTCATCCGCCGGAGCGATTGCGCCGATCGCACTCGCCGCTTCATCCGGAAGTGGAGGAGTCACGGTTGGTTCCCCATCGCGACTTGATGCCTCGGGCGAAACAGCGCGTACGATGTCCAGTGATG
>JBGTHH010000228.1:0-3252 GCA_041746275.1 Pirellulaceae bacterium
CAGGCTCCACAGAACCGCTCGACCTGCACGGTGATTTCATCGTCGCTAGAATGTTGCCCCACGACGGCGGGTGCGGACCGAGTGGCAGTATTCCCGGATGGCCGCTCGCTCAGCCGATCACCACATCCGGTTTGGCAGATCAACCCGCACAGCACAACGAGTCCGTTGCGATTTAGCCAACTACGGACCATATGCCAACCACACGCTCTCAAGGCTCGTTCGGGGTCATCCGGCGCTCGACGATGGCGAGTTTCTCACCATCTGTGTCCGAAAGGGGGCAGACCTCTCTGGCGAGGCCCGAAAACCCAGTGAAATCGACTCGCCTCCCAAGGGTCAAGCCGGTCAGACCCCTATTCGGACAGTCTCTAAAGGGCAATGTACTGGACTCACGTAGGGGAAACCAGTCACGGAGTTCGGCGGACGAGCCGACGAACCGATGCTAGCAGTCGCGAGGTTGAACTTGTCGGGCGGAGCGTGCCGCCTTATACTCCGACCGCGCGCAAACCGCCGCTGCGGGAGTTGCGAGAACTAAGTCGAAAGTGTTTACGTAATGATTCCTGACGATGGAAAAGCAACCCAAGTTGCTCGAAGACAACCGTGCTTGTTGCCGTTCGGCATCATCCAGCAGGCCCGTGTTGTGAATGATTGTCATCAGCGGTTTCAGCCCGTACAAACGGTGCGGACGCATGTCAACGGTACAGGAAGTTCACGAAAGGTTTGCATCGAATCCGTGGTCCGCATCGGTCGATGAATGGAGTGCGATCGCGAAGGTCATCTTCTGCAATGGACAGCGCTCTTACGACACGGATTGCGACGCGCCAAACGAGACGTGACGTAGATTTGTGGGATGGACAGGTTGGTCCGCAAAATGAGTGCTGTTTCGCCACCGACGTTATTTCACGAGATAGCTCAATCGGGCTACTGTCGAGTCGGCGACCAGTTTTGACGGGGTCAGCTCAATTCGTGTCGTCCCGGTAAACTAATCGGATACTAGCAGGCAAAGCGTGTGAGGGTTAAGCTAACGTTGTCAGGTGTAACTGACAGCACCCCGCCTCGCGATTGCCGTTGGGGGAGATGAACAAGATGCAAATTAACGGACCTGCCCATCTGCACGGCGCACAAGCCATCAATCCGCCGCACCACAGTCCACGAGCTGGACGGTCGTCGGAGATGCATACCAGCTCGCTGGCTCAGGTGGATCAATTGGACATTTCGCACGAGGCCGACTTTCTCAGCCGTATCCATGAGCTTCCGGAGATCCGCCACGATCGGGTAACGGAGATTCGTGCTCAGATCGCCGCGGGAGTTTACGAGACCGACGAAAAACTGGACGGCGCGTTGGAGCGTCTCTTGGACGAGATTGGCTAGTGGAATCATGTCGGAAGAATATAGTCTCGGCAGCGTGGAGGTGGCTTTATCTCCGCTCCAACGATTTGAGGAGTACCTCCAAAGTCGCGGCATGCGAATGACGAAGCCGCGCCGGATGCTCGTGGATCATGTGTTCAACCATCACGAGCACTTTGACGCGGATACGCTGATCGACCAACTCCCGGCCAAAGGTCAGAAGGGTTACATGGGCCGCGCGACGGTCTATCGCACGCTGAAGGAATTCGTCGATGCGGGGCTATTGCGCGAGTTTCAACTCGACGGTCGTGGGGTGTACGAGCACGACTATGGCTACCCGCAGCACGACCATCTGTATTGCCAAGAGTGCCAGACCCTGATTGAGTTTCAGAGCGACGAACTGCTTGAACTCCGCGATGCGGTGGCTCGGGAGCACAGCTTCCGCGTGACGGGACATCGCTTCATCATCACGGGTGTCTGCAAGGATTGTCGTTTCTCCAAACGACGGCTGCGCACGCGTCTGGATATGATCTGAGCCAGGCTGCTACCCGTGCGATTAGCAATCAGGCCACTCGCCGGAAAACACTTCCGTGGCGGGACCTGTCATGTAGACGTGGTTATTATCGGAATTCCATTCCAGTTCCAAGTCGCCGCCCAAGAGGTGAATCAATACTTGGCGTTCGGTGCGTCCGGTTAACACACCCGCGACACACACGGCGCTGGCTCCGGTACCGCACGCCCAAGTCTCGCCGGAGCCGCGTTCCCACGTCCGTTGGCGAACTTCCCGCGGCGAAATCACTTCGATGAACTCGACGTTGACTTTGGCTGGAAATCGCTCATGCGTTTCCATCAGCGGTCCCACGCCCAGCACGAGCTCGTCCGTGGCCTGCTCGACGTACACGACACAGTGGGGGTTCCCCATGGAAACGCTGGTGACTTGAAAACTCTTCCCTGCTACGGCCAAAGGGAAGTTGACGATCGGTTGACTGGGATGGGCTGGGTCACCCAATGTCGTGGGAATCCGTGCCGCTTCCAGGATCGGTTCGCCCATATCGACGCGCACGCGTTCGACCAAGCCTTGGTGGACTTCCACATCCAAGGTCAACACGCCCGCCTTGGTTTCGATCCGCAACGTGGGCCGCTGGCACAGCCCGTGATCGTAAACGTACTTGGCAACACAACGAATCCCGTTGCCGCACATTTCCGCCTCGGACCCATCCGCATTGAACATCTGCATGCGGGCGTCGGCCACGTCTGAAGGGCGAATCAGGATCAAGCCGTCGCCCCCGATGCCGAAATGGCGATGCGACATCCGACGAGCAGCTTCGGGAACGTCCGTCGGCAACGGTTGGTCGAAGCAATTCACATACACATAGTCATTTCCTGCTCCGTGCATCTTCGTGAATCGCATGCGTCGGTACCTTTATCTCGCTCGATGTAGGACTGGGGTGATGTACAGCTTGGGTGACAGGCCCCAGCAAACGGCAGGCCCGAAAATCGGGAAAGCCTCATTGTACTGAGGCGTCCCGACGCGCGAAGTGCGAGTGTCCGCCGACCCAGCAGTTCCGCAAACGCCTCATCGCGACGTTTGTTTTGTCGGTGGAAGTGTCTGGGTGGAGGGGAATTCGGTGAACTGGCTTGGTGCGCAGTCCAGGGGGAGCGGTTTCCCAGTGTTATAAGTAGGAAAAACGCGGCTGGGATTGGGGAGCTTCCGGCTGGCTGGAAGCCAGGTTGGAGAATAACGCGGCGAGGTGCGTCGCTTGGAAGAGGAGCCACCGCCGACGCTCACGGAGGTCGCGGCCGGGGAGTCGTCCAAGGGGCTCGGCAAGCGTTGCCAACACTTAAGGAGAACTCGGTCGTGAGACCAATCAGCGTCAACCGCGCGCGGAGCGGGGGCTTCAGGTTCCG
>JBGTHH010000229.1:0-3114 GCA_041746275.1 Pirellulaceae bacterium
CTATGTCCGAATGACCAAGATCCACCTGACTACTTGGCGTAGGAGACGTTTGTAGCAAAGGGCGGTGAGAAGCTGGGTGCGATGACCGCATCGTTTACATCGATCCCGGCCTCCATCCATCCCAGGCGATTCTCGAATGGATGATCGCCTAGCACTTCGGAATTAAGATCGGCCACGTATCGAATGTGACCATCCTCAAACAGTAGGTTCTGACCACATCCGCCATGATTCGCGGAGCGATGATCGGTGAGCTGAATACTGGGAGCGTCGGACATCAGGGCAAAGTGGGTCCGACCCTGGTTTCGAGGAGCTCGGAGTCGACCATCCACGACCACGCCCAAGCTGTATCCGTAGCTGCCACCGGCAAGCTGTTGTAGCTGAGCCAACTCGCGCCCCGAGGCCTGATCGATCGCCACGAGCGTGGGCAGTTCCCACTGATCGACTCGCTCGGCCAGTCTCGAGCTGGGACAGACGACACGCCGCCGATCCGTCAGATATCCGGCTTCGACCAACACGGGCCCGTAGATACCGGCGATGGCCCGATTTCCTACGGCGGGTACTTCGGGAAAGTATCCTCGGCCGGCTTTTTCGCTGAAATCAACCAGGGCGATTCCCAACTGACGCAGATTGTTCTGACACGCTTGCAGCCTAGCGGTGTAGCGGCTCTGAGCAATTGCGGGGAAGAACAGTAGGGTCGCAGCGACGCAAATGCCGGCGAAGACAACCGCATCCGCCAGCGACCAGCGATTGCGACCACCGAGCTCGTAGTTCCTCATGACCAGCGGACGAACGCCGCCTGCGGGAGTGATGAGCGCCTGCTCGGCGACCAGCGAGCAGGTCTGTTCCGCCAAACAAGCCGGAGGCTCGAATTCCTCGTGACTTTCCGCCAAAGGTTCCAACATCGTCGCTAACGACTCGAGCTCGTTCTGCCATTCGACATCGGACTCGAGGTGGCGCTCGATCTCTTCGCGCTCGTCTTCATCGAGCGCGCCGAGCAAATAACCGAGTAATTGTTCGCGAATACGATCGTTCACGTAACCTATTCCGAGTGAGTCGTGTTCCAGTGCTCGTTCAACTTACGAATCGCCGCGTTGAGACGACTCTTGATGGTGCCGACCGGAACATCTAATACATCCGCTGCTTCCCGGTACTTCAACCCTTGATAGTACACCAGATGCACAACGTTGCGCATCTGGTCCGAGAGTTGGTCCAGTGCCTGCTGCACCCATTCGCCGCTTTCCAAGTGACTAACGCAGGTTAGCGGATCGGGGTCCTCGCTGACCAGGATATCGGCCAATTTGGCCGATCCGTCTTGATTGGCTCCCACACGATCCAGACTCACCGCGCGATGACGTTTGTCTCGTCGTTGGGCATCAATGGCGGCATTCGTGGCCACGGCATACAACCAAGGCCGAAAGCGTCGACCGTCCTCAAACTGTCGACACTTCTGATGGACGAGCAGGAACGCGGCCTGGAATACATCTTCCGCCATTTCGGGCTTTCCCAGATAACGGCACAGGTAGTTGTACAGTTCGCGCTCGTACCGCTTTACCAGCGCGGCGAACAGCGTTCGGTCACCGGTTTCGCGATACTCGACCAACAATTGCTCGTCGGTCAGTTGCGACGTCCGACGCTCCACGGATCCGGTCGTTGAGTTGGATGCGGTCATGGTAGCCATTTTCTTCATACGGAACCAAGTTGACGAGAGTTCGAGATGGGACGATACATGGGCCGGAACGGCAAATGAAAGGTCTCGTCAGCGGCTCATCATAACAGCTCGCGACAGTTTTGGCGAACAGGACGAGGGGGGCTGCGAATTGACACTACCGTTCTGACGTTTTACACTCACGGCTTGAACTATAGGCAAAACCCGTGCCACCGGAATCCACGTGTCCGAATCGCGTTATCACTGGGCCGCCCCTGGCGACGTTAACGCGTTCTTTGGCTTGATGTTAGATAACATCGCCGATTTGCTTCTGGCCGTGGGCTTGCTCTCGGCAATCTTTGGACTTCCTACAAATTTCGCGTTGCGTTACATGGTCCCCGGCACTGCCGTGGGGGTTCTGATAGGGGATCTTCTCTTCTTCGGCATGGCCTTCGCCCTGGCGCGGAAGACGGGACGTAACAACATTACCGCCATGCCGTTAGGGCTCGACACCCCGAGCACCTTCGGGATGGTGTTTTTCGTGATGGGGCCGGCGTTCCTGCAAGCCAAGGAGAACCTCTCAGTCGAGGCCGCCGCAATTTACACGTGGCATATCGGGATTTGTGCGATATTCATCAGTGGGTTGTTCAAACTTGCGTGTGCCTGGGGCTCGGGCTGGGTGCGTCGCATTTTGCCCCGTGCGGGGCTTCTTGGGTCACTGACGGCGGTCGCGTTGGTGCTGATCAGCTTTCTGCCGCTGGTCGAAACGCTGCACTATCCGGTCGTGGGCTTTGTCGCGTTGGCAATTGTGTTAACGACGCTGGTAGCGCAAATCCCATTTCCGGGCAGAGTCCCCGGCGCGCTGGCTGCGATGCTCGTCGCGGGCTCGATCTATTATCTGATGGTGGGAATGAAGGTGATTCATCACGATTGGACCCAGTTCGAACAGGCTCACCAGGCACTACTGCCTTACGAGTGGTTGACTGTGTTTCGCTTCGAGTGGGTCGCCGTGCTGCCGGACTCGTTACAGTACATGCCGATCGTCCTCCCCTTTGCCCTGGCAACCGTGGTCGGAGGGATCGACTGTACGGAGAGCGCGGCGGCGGCTGGTGACGAGTTCGATACGCGTCAGGTGATTGGTGTCGAAGCGTTGGCGACGATTGTGGCTGGCTTATGCGGTGGTGTGATCCAAACCACGCCTTACATTGGACACCCGGCCTACAAAGCGATGGGAGGGCGTGCCGCGTATACGCTCGCCACCGCGTTGTTTGTTGGCGGTGCCGGCTTGTTCGGATATTTTGGTTACCTGTACGCGATCATTCCGAAGGCCACGGTCTTTCCCATTCTGGTGTTCATCGGCCTGGAGATCACCGCACAAAGCTTCCGCGCGACCCCCAGCAAACACTACGGTGCCGTGGCGCTGGCCTGTGTTCCCGCTCTGGCCGCGTTGGCGCTGATCTTTATCGATA
>JBGTHH010000230.1:0-2884 GCA_041746275.1 Pirellulaceae bacterium
TGGCGGGCAGTCGCGTGGCATCGGTCGAGATAAAGCTATGCAGTTGAACCTGCGCCCGATCCTTGCCAAACAGTTGCAGGATCTGTCGATTCGAGCGGTTGTCGACAATCTTGAGCTTGTTGATGCGGAAGTAGAACATCGTGAACTCCCAAAAGGGGCGACCGCGCACAACCCGTCGGGCACCTTGTAGCAAGATTCACGATCCGCGTAAATGCGGACTGAGATCTCAATCTTCCATGACGTCGATTTCGCGTTTGCGGGCGAGTTCGTTTACCTGCTCTTCATACTTCTTGATCAACTCTTGAACTTCGTTCTTCGTGTCGTCGCGCACATCCTCGCTGATCAACTTATCCTTCTCCGCTTGATCCGCCGCCTTGTTGGCATCGCGACGCACGTTACGCAACGAGACTTTGGCTTCCTCGCTGAGCTCGCGAATGCGGCCCACCAACTTCTTGCGAACCTCGGTCGATAGTGGAGGAATGTTGATTCGAATCATGCGCCCATCGTTCTGCGGATTGAAGCCAAGGTCGCTCGAGATAATCGCCTTTTCGATATCCTTGATCGTGCCTGGATCATAGGGGCGAATGACGATCTGAGTTGGCTCGGGAGCACCCACCGAAGCCAGTTGTTTGATGGGCGTGGGGGAACCGTAGGCTTCGACTCGTAGCGAATCGACCAGACCGGGGTTAGCTCGCCCCGTGCGAATTCCTCCCAAACTGGATTTCAAGTGGCTAATGGCTTTGTCCATGCGCTCTTCGGCGTCGAACAGAATTTCTTCAGCGGACATGTCTACGACCCTAGTGCAATGCCTGACAATCGACCGTTAGTCTGCATGATACGGGGGTGCTGCGCCGGATGCTAGATCACAGCCGGGCATTCCGCTCTCAACGCTTGCGTCCGAAAAGGGGTCTGACCCTCGCCGTCGAGGCCAAAAAAATCAATGAAATCGACTCGCCTCCAAAGGGTCAGACCCCTTTTCGGACACGCTCTTAGGGCCTCACCGAGGGGACGATCAACGTGCCCACCTTTTCCCCGCGCACCGCCCGTTGAATGTTACCATCCTTGCGATAGTTGAAGACTAGGATCGGCACATTGTGCTCCTGGCAGTGCGTGATGGCAGTCGAGTCCATCACGCGGAGATTCTTTTCCAGGACGGTCTGGAAATCCAATTCGCGATACAGCACGGCGTGCGGGTTCTTTTCGGGATCATCACTGTAGACGCCATCCACGCGCGTGGCTTTCATGACGATCTCGGCTTCGAGTTCCAGGGCGCGCAACGCCGCCGCCGTGTCGGTGGTGACAAACGGACCGCCGGTGCCAGCCGCCAGGATGATGATCCGTCCTTTTTCCAGATGACGATGTGCGCGTCGTCGCAGATAAGGCTCGGCCACACCATCCATTTGAATGGCGGACATCAACCGCGTTTGGCACCCGATCGATTCAAGTGCATCCTGCAACGCGAGTCCGTTGATGACAGTCGCCAGCATCCCCATGTAGTGTGCGGTCGCTTCGTGAATGCAGGCGCTGCGATCCTTGAACTGGGCTCCGCGCAGGATGTTGCCACCGCCGATGACCACCGCGATCTGGCAACCCAATTCACGGGCCTGTTGGACCTGCCGCGCGATATGCACAACTTCCTCCATGCTGATGCCGCGTTCGGCACCCCGAGCGAAGCTCTCCCCGGACAACTTCAGGATCACGCGTCGATAGCGTGGTGTTTCGCTCGTCGCCTCGTTCATCAAGCCTTACCTCAGCACAGAGATGTCCATGAAAAAGCCCCGGACAATGTCCGGGGCCGGGAGCTGCTCAGGGCGACCTACTCGCCCAGTACCCAATGAATGAACTTACGGACCTGCATACCATGCTCCTTGGCATACTGTCCGACGGTTTGCTTGGGTTCCTTGACGAACGGTTGTTCGAGCAAGACTCGCTCGGCATAGAAGCTGCGAATCCGCCCTTCGACCATCTTGTCGACAATGTTCTCGGGCTTCCCTTCTTGCAAGGCCGCCTCACGCAAGATGGAGCGTTCCTTTTGAACCTCAGCAGGGTCGAGCTCCTCGATCGTCAGCGCGGCTGGCCGCATGGCGGCGACGTGCATGCAGACGTCCTTAGATGCCTCGTCGGTACCGCCTTCCACGCTGATCAGCACACCCGCGATCGTGCCCGAATTGTGGCTGTAACCACCCGTGGCACCTTCGATGCGTTGGAAGCGGCCGATGTTAAAGACCTCGCGAATGCGATTCATTAAATCGTCACGCTGCACAGCCAGAGTCTGGTCCTTCAGGCTGGGCGAGGGTTGAGCCAACAACTCCTCGACCGTGGCCGCACCGGGCCCCGTCGCCAATTGTTCGGCCAGGTCGTTGGCCAAGCGAATGAAGTCCTCGTTCTTGGCGACGGGATCGCTTTCGCACTTCAGTTCGACAATGGCACCAGCACTCTTTGACTGACCACTATAGATGCCGAAGCGGCCAAAGCTGGTCTCACGATCCGAGCGACCGCCCATGATCTTGACTCCGCGCTCACGCAACCATTGGATCGCCGCTTCTTCGTTGCCATCCGATTCCGTCAACGCCTTCTTGCAGTCCATCAACGGCAAACCTGTCTTGTGTCGCAGTTCCTTCACCGCGGCGGCTGTGATCTCAGCCATGTTCGTATCTCCTTAGTAAGTGTTTTTGTCGTCTGGATTAGAACCCGGTGAGCGGGAATACATCGACCGCCACACCGGGAATGCTAACGCTCACCGCGAGGCGGTCAGCCAGATTGGTTCAACGAAAAATCGAGGGGCTTAACCCTCGCCATCGGCAGCCGCCTTGGCCTCGGCTTCCGCTCGCAAGGCATTCGCGGCCAAAGGAGCCACCTCGACCTCTTTGTTCTGCCCGGCGAC
>JBGTHH010000231.1:0-8664 GCA_041746275.1 Pirellulaceae bacterium
CGTCTTTGTCGACACCTTGAAGAGCTTGCTCAACTCCTCCACGGTGTGGACTTGCTCGAGCATTTCGTCGGCACGGATGTCGGCGGCATCCGACACATCCTCGACAAACAACCGCAGATCATGCTTGGCCTGCAAGCCCGACATGGTTTTGTCTGGAGCAGCATCCGGGCGATATTCCGTAATCCGATAACACAGATACTCGTAGCTGTAGGTCTTCTTGGGATCAATTTCGCTGATCAACCGTTCCGCCCGATCAACCTGCTCGACTTTCTTCTCCCGAGGCGCGTAACGGACCTGTTGATCTCGAAGCTGCTTGAGCGTCGTGTTTTGGTAATCCGCATGCATCACAGACCTCTTCATTCCCGTAATTGCGACCTAATCGATACTCCCTGCGACTCCTATCGCTCGACAAGGCCCACATCCACTTCGGGTAGGCAGGGGCATCCCTCCCGCCGCGCCAACATTCTATTCCGGCAGTATGTACGCCGAAACAGCGCCAAGTGTTCTCAATGGTAGATTAGACACCGAAACGCCGTTTTGGGTCTGCGGAATCCTATCGATTTTTTTAAGAACCCGCCACTTTCCGACTTAAATTCATGTATCACAACGCTTTACGCATTGATTCATGGTGGCGAGTGCAGTTGCTTGCGACCGTCTATGTGGTACAAGATCGGTCATGATCGGATCAGGGAACCGCTGGCATCGATGCGGCTCGGGGAACCATGAACGACTTGCCCAGATTCCAAATCACTTGCTCGGAGTGCATTTGAGAATCCCACGTTGATCCATCCGTTGTCCGTAGTCGGTAGTCGCGACTGTTGGGAGCCTGCGCGGGACTTTCGACTTGCCCGACGTAAACCAAACGAGAACCTGGGGACCAAAGCATTCCCTGGGCTAAGTGCAGTGTGGTCGGAATCCCCAAAGTATCGGAGCCAGGATGCATCGCGCGTACGGTCCAAGGAAATTTCCCCGGGCGATAGACAAACGAGCGTCCGGTATAGGGGTCGGCCGGGACCGGTGTTAGCCAGTCGCGTTCCAGCTCGGCAAACGATTGAGGTAGGGAACCATGCTCGACCTGATAGCCGAGCATCGCCAGTTGCAGGCGCGTTGCGCGATACTGAAGCTCCATGTCGATCAGTACGAATGAGATGTCCCCAACTTCCACACCTGGGGTCGTCGCGCGCCACCGGAGCACTCGCGAGTCTGGACCGATGTCACCCAGTCGCGTCAGTTGATCTCCGCTCTGAAGGACCGCCACGATCCTTCCGACCTTCGCCGCACTCTGCTGGAGTTGGTAGTCGACCAGTCGCTGCCAACGTATCCGTTCCCATGGCATCCAGCGGTGACTCGCCGGATGGTCCTGGGACTTTCGCGGCTCCCTGACGTAATCGCGAACTAGACGATGCATTTCAGCGTTCATTGCTTGCCAATCGATGGACATGAAGGCGCGTGATTGAGCAAGCTCATCGAGCGCGGACCGGATTAAATCTGGCGTCTGCTGAGGATGAGCTCCCCAGGCAGGCAACTGCTCCAACATCGCGAGTTCGATAATCGACGTGAGGTGAATTTTTCCTGCCACGACCGAAAGGGCATTTCGCTGCTCCAACATCGCGAGTTCGATATTCGACGTGAGGTACGTGCGATTCATCCGATTCCGATCGCTTGGCATGTCCCAGGTGTTGTTGAGACGATGCATTTGTCCGGCGAAGCGACCGACGGCTTGATAGACCTCCCAAGCTCGCTCCAATTCACCGGCATCACGCCAGGCATTCGCCTGCCGCAACACGTGAGCGGCGAGTACGTTCGACCAACTCCACGCGGAGAAACGGTTCTCGTCGATCTCTGCGGAAATCGCCTCGCGCTGACTGGTGCCAAGGAACACTGCGATGGACGCGTTGATGACTTGCTCGTCCGTCCACGGTTGTGGTAGTGGGGCAAGTTCCGCACGCACGGTCGAATCAGTAGACAAACGCTCTTCCCAAGTCGTCGCTGCAGTGGCACCGGCTGGACCAGTTGGCGGAGGAGTTGCCGTTCCTGTAGCCTCGGCACCGAGCTGACTTGTCAGTTCGCTTGCTGGGACGGCTTGAAGTGCCAACCACACGTCACGGTAGCGACGCGATGTCTCGCTGGCTGCGATGACATCATGCGCTACGGGCGTTGATTGGAG
The DNA here is from genome assembly GCA_041746275.1 of Pirellulaceae bacterium. GTDB lineage: Bacteria > Planctomycetota > Planctomycetia > Pirellulales > Pirellulaceae. The sequence goes on from JBGTHH010000231.1 coordinate 2,168, forward strand.
TTGAGGTGTCTCGACTACGGGGATTTCATAAGCTCGATATGCCGCGGCCATCACCATGACCGCCACCACGGGCAACCCCAGCAACGCGGCGGTGATCGCAGTTGTCCGCCAGCCGCCGCGCTCGTCGATCCAGGCCGGAGCACGATACCAGGTGGCCAGCCAAAAGCACAACGGCAACGGCGCTGCGGAAAACCATAGAGGGACTTGTGCCACGCACATCACGATCGTCCACACCACGGTCACGCCCGCCATCATGACGCCTAGGAAAAACGCGACGACGTTACTTCGCACCAAGGCCGATGAAACTTGAGCCGTGGCGAAGGCCGTCATTGCCAACAGCATCAACTGGCTCGACGTGAAGGGGGACGCGACATACGTCTCGGGCCACGGCAAGAACGCGGCAATGACGCTCCAAATCAAAATGGGAATGAACCAAAAACACTGTCGGCTCCACCACACCAACCGGGCGGAAACACCTTGTTCAGCAAAGAAACGAAAGTGCGACTGCCGTTGATCCGACAGGAAGGTACAAGCTCCAAGCAACGTCGCAAACAAGTTCGGGACCACGATCTCGCGAGACCAAAGCGACAGCCAATTACGAGGATCATTTAGCACGATGCTTAACAACCACATGCCGAATAGCAACAGCAGTACTAGCGCCATCACCCCCGATTGACGACCTTCTTGCCACACGAGCCGTGCGAACCGAGACGTGATGCCGATACTCGTGCCTGCGCCGTTTCGTGTGGTCGCGTGCCCTGCGCGATTTCGGCGCATCAGAGGCCACTCGTTCAACCAACGTCGGCCAAGGGCCACATTGGCCACAACAACGATCATGACCACGACCATCCGCCAGGGCAACGAAGCGCTGTATGGGTCGAACGCCCGAGGGATATTGAACACCATGGTCGCGAACCCTGTGGCGAGTCCCGCGCTCGCGGCAACCCCCGCGGCGAGCACGACGACCCACAGTGTGCGTTTGAGCAGCAGCGAGAACAGAACGCTCCAAGCCAACAACTCCGCCCCCGCGACCGCGCTGCCGATGACAAGCTGTGCCGACGTCTCCCGCGTGGGGATCGCGCCTCGCGACCAGATCGTGGCGAGCAACACCAGCACCACGGGCATGACGATCGAGCTCACCAGCGCAAATGTCACCTTGCTCCAGAAGACCGTTGTAGATGCGACTGGCAACCAGCGCTGAAAGTCAAACGTATCGTTGTCGTGTTCACCCGCGAACAGAGTGGCACCACAGCCGAGCGCATAGAGCACCGGGACCCCTAACGCAATGCTGTAGAGCGCCACGACGAGTCGCGATGCCTCCAGGTGTCCCGTGAACACGACGATGGCCTGTAGGAGCAATCCGAACAGCGCAATCGCGATCCAAAGGTCACGCTGTTGGCGAAACTCTTTCCAGATCAATCGCCGGAAGATGAGAGTTTGCATCGTGAAGGTCCTTAAGTTTCCGAAAAGGGGTCTGTCGCTCGGTTTAGACGTGCAAGCCTGTCGCCTGCGGATGCGTCAGGCTGGGCTCGCGTCCTGACTTCATGTAGGCGACAAAAATCTCCTCCAAGCTTGGCGTACGAACTTCAACGCTTTCCACCGCCGCATGTCGCCGCAGTTGATCGAGCGATTCGCTATTGAAATTGCGGACCAACAATTGCCACTGCCGCGACCGTCTCCGTTCGCGTAGCAACTCGCCGAGCAAGGCCACCGGCGCGGCAGCGGGATCGGATAGCGTGATCGTCAACTCGTGGACTTCCGCCTTGAGCTTCTCCAAGCGATCCACAACCAACAACCGACCGTCACGCATGATGGCCACCGTATCGGCGACTCGCTCGACCTCGTGAATCTGATGACTGGACAGGAACACGGTCTTACCCGACGCCGCTCGGTCCACCATGCTTTCCAGGAACTCGCGTCGCACGAGCGAATCCAGACCCGACGTGGGCTCGTCCAACAATAGCAGTTCGGGGTCGTGCGCCATGGCCAGCGACAGCGATACTTTCGCGCGCATCCCTTTGGACAGCGTCTTGATCTTTTTGTGGGCCGGTAGGTGAAAGGCCTCGATCAGCCGCCGATATTCCGGCAAGTAGGCCGTACCGTGGAACCCGGCGGTGAACCAGCCGATTTCCTCCACCGTCATCCAGTCGTATAGCGTCGGACGCTCGGCGACATACCCCACGCGGCGACGGAGTTCGAGCGAATTCTGGTGACTATCGAGTCCGAGCACTTCGACTCGACCGGCGTCCGGTTCGGCGAGTCCCAGCAAGACACGAATCGTCGTCGACTTTCCCGCGCCGTTTTCGCCCAACAATGCGAAGACCTCGCCCGCCGATACCGTCAACGAGACGTCGTCCATCGCGCGCTGGTCGCCAAACCGCTTCGTAACATGTTCTAAGTGAATTACACGAGTCATGCTGGTTCCCCTTCGACGAAAACGTTCAACAACTCTTCCTCTATCAACTGACGCAGGTCATTTCGTTCCAGGCCACCCTGTCGCGCTTCCAAGAGGGCTTGGCGAATACGTGTTCGCACCAACTTTTGACGCTCGGCCTGGCACGTCGCGACGGCGGTGGCGGCGACTTCGAGTCCCATGCCGCGTACCGACTCGAGCACACCGTCGGCTTGCAACTGTTGATACGCGCGGGCGACCGTGTTGGGATTGATGGTGAGATCGCGAGCCATCTCGCGCACCGAAGGAACGAGATTCCCCGGCTTGAGCGCTCCGCGCGCCACAGCGAACTTCACCTGACGCACGACTTGATCGTAAATCGCCAAGCCGTTGATGGGATCGATGTGAATGAACATTCGACCGACTCCTGTACTAGTTAACTAGAACAGTAGACGATAGGTCGGTGGATGTCAAGCGATTTTTTTCTGATCGCCCGTCAACAATGCCTCGCGTCGTCGGCAGCGGCACGATTGGCACTGGTTCTCCAGCCCTGGGGCGGTGTTTCGTCCCGCTCGACAATTGACTATATTCGATTTTCCCTCCAACACCGAGCAGCGACGATGTCCCTCAGCGAAACGGGATGGTCCTGCGACCCACCTCGAAAGGATGAATTATGTTGCGTTACTGGATGCCACTGGTCACCGTCGTTCTCATGTCGGTCGTTGCCGCGGGGCAAGAGACTCCAAGCGGCACGTTGCCCGCTCCAGGTTTCAAGTCGACGCTCGATCAAGCCAGCTACGGCATCGGAATTAGCATCGGACGAAATCTCAAGTCCCAAGGTCTGGAACTGAATGTGGAAGCTCTGATCCAAGGTTTGAAGGATAGCTTCGCCAACGCCGAGCCGCGTCTGACTCAAGCTCAGATGAGTGCCGCTTTGGAAGCCTTCGATAAGGAAGTTCAAGCCAAGAACGAAGCGCGGGGCAAGGTTGTCGGCGAGAAGAACATGCGGGAAGGCAAGGCGTTCTTGGCAGCTAACAAGGCGAAGGAGGGCATCGTGACCCTGCCTAGCGGCCTGCAATACTCGGTGATCAAGCAAGGCACGGGGCCGAAACCCAAGGTCACCGACACGGTCAAGACGCATTATCACGGCACGTTGATCGACGGTAAGGTGTTCGACAGTTCCGTCGAGCGAAAAGATCCCGCGATCTTTCCCGTGGGCGGCGTCATTCGCGGCTGGACGGAAGCCTTACAATTGATGCCCGTTGGTTCCAAGTGGCGTTTGTTCGTCCCCTCCGAGCTGGCCTATGGACCACAGGGAGCCGGAGCCGAAATCGGTCCCCATTCGGTGCTGATCTTCGACGTCGAATTGCTCGAAATTCAATAAGGATCGTTCGAGTAATTACTGTCGGGTTTCGGTCGTGGGATAGGCTTCCAGCCTGTCGACAGGCTGGAAGCCTATCCCACTTAATTCACGAACGATCCTAAGCAGCACCATCGCAGCGTTCAAGGCGGCAGCGTGCGTCGGATGGCGCACGCTGCCCTGAGTGCGGGGGGTCTGTCAAGTGGGTTGGAGTTCCGGCTTTAGCCGGTAATTGGCAGCCTGAAGGCTGTACTCCAACCCACGATTTTTAATCGTGACAAAGCACTAGCCCGGATTATTCACGTAGGGTGCGTGAAGTCGGCTTTGTCCATGTGGTGCGTTGCGCAAGTCATATCGCTCGCCGCGCAGAGTGTTCTCCGCGAAACCATCGATTTGCCGACGTAACGCACCAGCGGGTATAGACTTGCTCCACGCACCCTACATTGGTCATGAATAATCCGGGCTAGTTGCCCTGCGCTGATCTCGCTGGGCCGACGAGCACCGAATCTGGACGCTTTTGGACACCCCATTCGTTCAGACGACATTCAATACGAGTTTGCCAAACTGCTGCCCGTCGGCCATGCGCTGCAATGCGGCATCGCCTTGCTCCAAGGCAAAGACCTCATCCACAATCGGTTTTACGCGCTGCCGATTCACCAAGTCGAGCATTGCGGAAAAATCGTCCGGCGAACCCATCGTGGACCCAATCAGATGCAATTGCTTCCAGAAGACTTTGAACAGATCGAGCTTCTTCGGTGGTCCAGCGGTTGCGCCGTAGTTGACAATGCGTCCGCCCGGCGCGGCGATCTCCACTAGATTCGCATAGCCTTCGCCACCCGCACTGTCGACAATCAAGTCGATGGCTCCGTGCTCCGCCAGAAGCTGCTTGTGCCAGTTCTCCGCCGTATAGAGATAGCCAGCGGTGGCACCGAGTGCGAGCGCTTGATCGATCTTCGCCGAGGCCGACGAAGTGACCAAGACGGTAGCCCCGCAGGCGATTGCGTACTGCAGCGCACAGGTTGCCACACCGCCTCCAATGCCGTTGATCAAGATCTTCTCGCCGGACTGCCATCGTCCTTGCGAAAACATCGCGCGATAGGCCGTGACGCCGGCCAGTGGTAACGCGGCCGCTTCGCTCCAACTCAAATGTGCCGGTTTCGGCATGAGGTAACAGGCCGGTACTTTCACGTGCGAAGCGTAGGTGCCATCCGCGGGCATCCCCAAGATTTGAAACTGGCTGCCCTGCGCCGCTTGACGCTCACCCCAAGCCCAGCCTGGATTGATGACGATCTCGCGGCCCCGCCACTCTTGGGCGACTTCCTCGCCCACCTGCTCGACAACGCCCGCGCCGTCCGAGCCCAACACGCACGGCAGTTTGATTCCCGGATACATGCCTTGCGTAATCCAATAATCGCGCCGATTAATCGCCGCGGCCTGTAATTTCACCACCACCTCGCCGGGCTCCGGTTCAGGAGTTGGCCGCGTTTCGAGCGTCAATGGTTGTTTCAATTCGCTGAGAACAAGAGCTTGCATCGGAGAAGACTCGCGGATTAGAAGCCAAGGCCGTGAAATCGATCTGCTCGCCGAGTTCGCCAACGAGGTCAATAAGTTGCCCCGTCAAATCCTCCTCGGCTAACGTCGGCCCGTTCTGGTGTGTACATCTAGTTAGTGATTTTAGCGGAGCTTGTGCAAGGAATACACCACCTTAGCCATTTACGGGGCAAGTGCTTTCGGAATAGAATGAGAAGCCCCGATGAGGGGGACATGACGAACCTGAACGGCGGCTTGGCAACGGTCACGAAATAACTTCCTCAAATCCAAAGTAGCCATCACGCTCCGTCGTGATGATCGCGGGGACAACCGGGAAGTTATTTCGTGACCGTTGCTTGGCGACTGATGTGACCGAGTCGACGGTGATACTTATCCCGGAAGGATTGTGTGATGAAGGTTCCCGAAAAGTTCCTCCACCGGGAGGCGACCACACGAGCAGTTTTTGTCTTCGGTGCGAGCCTGCTTTGCGTGCTAAGCGTGGCGTCTTCAACGCCCGCCGAAGAAGCCGACAAACTCGCCTTCTTTGAATCGCGGATTCGTCCGGTGTTAGTCGAACACTGTTATTCCTGTCACTCGGTCGGTGCCAAGGAAGTGAAAGGAAGTCTGGTTGTCGATACAGCGGCGGGTCTGATGAAGGGAGGCGACTCGGGACCGGCCTTGGTCGCGGGGCAGCCCGAGGAAAGCCTGCTGCTGGCGGCGCTTCGCTACGATGGCATGGAGATGCCGCCCGCTGGCCGACTGCCCGATAACGTCATTCAGGATTTCGAGAAATGGATCGCCCTCGGTGCGCCTGATCCGCGAGCCGGTGATGTAGCTCATGGCGGAACGCGCACCATCGACATCGAACAGGGGCGGTTGTTTTGGGCCTTCACGCCCGTTCAAAATCATCCCGTTCCCGCAGTAGCCAATTCGGACTGGCCACGCTCGAACATCGACGCGTTCGTCTTGTCGAAGCTGGAAGCGAATCAATTGCAGCCGACCCACGATGCCGACCCTCAGACGCTCGTCCGGCGACGGTACTCTGATCTGCTCGGCTTGCCTCCGACACCGGACGAGCTGGCTGCGGTACTTCGTGATTCCTCGTCCAAGTCCATCGAGACATTGGTCGATCAGCTCTTGGAGTCGCCGCAGTTTGGCATGCATTGGGGACGGCATTGGTTGGATGTGGCCCGCTATGCCGATTCCAATGGCGGT
>JBGTHH010000232.1:0-4163 GCA_041746275.1 Pirellulaceae bacterium
CAGGAATTGTTCCAGCGACACGCCTACCAGCGCGAGTGGATTTTGTCCAACTTACCGCCGATCTGGGTCCACCACCTGCAAACCGCCCCGACTCCTTGCCCCCCAAGTTTGCGATCCCCCGTAGCCGCACTATGAGTCGCCGACGAGCTGTCAGCCCATGGGTTTAGGTCACTCGTAAGCCGGCGTCGCCACCCCGATCGCGTCCACGATCCAAGGAGTCCAGACCAACGCGACCTGATCGACGGCCAGATCGGCTTTACGTGGACTTAGAGGAATTGCCTTGAGCGCCAAGGCGTCGGCCGTAAAGTGTTCGCTCAGTTGCTCCGTCTCAACCGTGAACTCGGCCTCCAAGGCTTCGAGTTGCTTATGCAGCGACTCGACATTTTCTTCCGCTCGGTTGACGTTCCCTTTGTCCCGAGCGATCTTGCTCGCCGAGCGCATCGAGGTTGCGGCGCGGTTGACATTGGAAGCGCTGGTGAGCTTACGACCAAACAAGGCACCGAGCACGGTCGTGCCGACGGTGAGCGCGGTGGTCCAGGTTTGCTGCGAGACTTGTTGCTTTTGTTGTTCGACGCGCTGCCGGGCCTTGCGAATGCGTTCCTCGATCGACGTCAGTTTGGGCGTGTACTTCTTTCGTAACTTCTCAATCTCCAAGTCCCGTCGCTCGTGTGCCGCCTGCGTCAGTCGCACGCGGAAGTCACCTTCTGTCTCGCTAGGCAAGGACTTGAGCTTCAACGCGGCGCACTCAAACAGCTCGCGGGTGTGGTGTTGGTACAGATGATTTTTGAGCGACACCTTGGCTGCGGCGTAGAGCTTGGCTTGCGACCATGCGGAGGGTAAATCCGCGTAACTCGCCACGGTATCCGGTTGCGCACCAAGCTCCCAATCGACGTGGGAAACTTGCTTTGCGATGCTCCAAATGTCGTCGGGCGCATCCTGCTGGAGCGCGGCGAGCAGCGCGACGGTCTCCCATTCATCCAGCCTATCACTGGCGCGGACAAAATGGACACGCGCCACACCGAGGACCGCCGGGCGATACACCAATCGTTCGTTGGCCGTCGCGCGGCGGTTCGGCATCAGAAACAATTCGTCGATACCGGGAGGGAGCACCGGATGCTGACCCGTGGAACTCGCCTGAGTTAAGGCCACTCCAGTCGCCACGCCGGTCGCCATCCGCGCCGCCTTTTTGTCCTTCATTAACGTTTCAATTTGCCCGCGCGATATCGGACCGCGCAGATAGGACAGCGCCCAGCGCGATTGAAAGACGACGGGATGATCATCGTGAACGTTATTCATCACGAAGACGCGATTCCCTAGTCCGGCGAGGATTGCTTCCATTCGCGCGCGATCAAACGCGCCGCCCGCGGTCGCGGAAGCGCCTTCTAATCCTTCCAGTACGCGAGCCTTGTCGCGTTCGGTCTGCAGCCGCCCTAAGAACCACGTGCCGGCGTTGGCCAGTCCCTTGTAGTCGAGATCGACCGGGTTCTGGGTGGCCAGCACAACGCCCAAGCCAAACGCCCTCGCTTGTTTCAACAATGTCAGCATCGGCAGCTTCGAGGGCGGGTTGGCAGTGGGTGGAAAATAGCCGAAGACTTCATCCATATAGAGGATCGCCCGGAGACTGGTGGTCCCCGTTTGACCACGCATCCAAGCGACCAGGGCATTCAGCAACGTCGTCACGAAGAACATTCGCTCGGCGTCGTTCAGATGGGCGATGGAGATTATCGACACGCGTGGCTGACCCGACTTGGTGTGCAGCAGACCGTGAATGTCGAGGGGCTCGCCCTCCAACCACGTGGAGAATCCGGGGGCACCCAGCAGGTTGTTCAACTGCATCGCCAACGCGAAACGATCCTTCGCCGGAAAGATGGTTTCCAAGTCCATCACGCCGATCTTGTCGATCGGCGGCGTCTGAATCTCGCGAATCAGAGCACCCAGATCGAGACTGCGGCCCTCACGCCAGGCTCGATCCAAGATGTTGGCCAGCAGAATGTGTTCGCGACTGGTCAGCGGATCGGCGTCGATCCTGAGCAACGCCAGCAAGCCGGCCACGGCCGTTTGGATGCACTCGCGAAAGGCTTCCGCGTCTTGGAGGATGGCTGCATCCGGGGGCTCGAACGAACGCAACATCGAGAGCGGAATACCCGAGTTGCTGCCTGGCGTGTAAATGGTGAGATCGGTCGCCGCACGGTAGCGGGCGATTCGAGCGCCATCCTGCCCCCACTCGGCGAGCCCCTCCCGCCAGCGCTGTGCCACGCGCTGCGCGTATTGCTCGACCGTGCAACCCTGTCGTGTCGCTTCGCCAGGGTCGATCCAGGGCAAGAAGTTCTCAGGCAGCAGGTCGGGGAAACCGAGCAGCAAATTGCCCAAGTCGCCCTTCGGATCGATACAGATCGCCGGGATGCCGTCGATGGCGGCTTCTTCGAGCAGGCTCAAGCAAAGTCCCGTCTTGCCGCTCCCAGTCATTCCGACACAGACGGCGTGAGTTGTTAGATCCTTCGAGTCGTACAGCAGCAGATCTTCCCGTGTGGTCCGTTGCTCCATGTCGAATATCTTGCCCAGATAGAAGGCACCTAACTTCTCGAAATCTTGCATGGTGAATAGACTCTCTCCGAAGATGTGCTATAAGATCAAGCTGTAAGTCTAAAGTCTCGGTTAAGGCTGGCAAGCATGTGGTGGCCGGGGTTACCCAGCCGGGTCCGTTCCGCATGATGTCGGGAGTTGATGATGAGTGTGCCCGCTTCGGAATCCGCACTACCGGTCTCTACCTGCCGTTCCACTTGCCGGATCAAACAATTAGTCGGGCTGGGCGCGGTGCTCATAGGCGTCGCTCTGATCGTCGCCGTCCAATTGTATTGGCAGGTAAACTCTCTACCCGATAGGATCCCATCCGAGGACCGGATTGGTTTGAACGCCCCGTTCATCACTACGGACGATGCGATCGTCGACAAGATGGTCGAGTTGGCCGAGTTGACAGCCGATGATGTGGTGTATGACTTGGGCTGTGGCGACGGGCGACTGGTCATCACCGCGGCATTGCGGAGTGGCTGTCGTGGCGTGGGAATTGATATCGATCCCGAACGCGTCGCCGAGGCTCGGGCCAATGTGGAATTACACGGGGTCGCCGATCTGGTGGAAATACGCGAACAGGATGTCTTTGCCGTGGACCTGCGCGAGGCGGACGTCATTCTGATGTATCTGCTCCCCTGGATGACGAAAAAGTTGATTCCCCAGTTCCAGCAGATGCCCGCTGGGTCCCGCATCGTGTCCCATGACTTCGGCATTGGCGACATCAAGTATATTGTGCCTGAGCGGACGGTCCCCGTGCGCATTGAAGAAGTGAACGAAACTCACTTGGTCCATCGGTGGTTCATCCCGCTGAACGTGCCACCCGCCGGGGAATAGGTACGGGAGTCATTCATCCCTCAAAAGTTGCGTTTGGCCTCAAAGTAGATAAGGTAATAGTTGATGTGACTACGGAAACGCTCGACGAGATCACATCTTTGGTGGAGAGGTAACTCAGTATGGCTACCGTCCTGGTTGTTGATGACTCGCCCTTCGACCGTCGTGTCGTCGGAGGACTCTTGAGTAAATCACCAACGCTCGAATTGGCTTACGCCGCCGACGGTGAAGAAGCTATGCAGATGATGCCCAAGGTCAGTCCAAATCTGGTGGTCACGGATTTGATCATGCCCAACATGGACGGCTTGGAACTGGTGGCGCATGTCGTCAAGAATTATCCTTTGGTCCCCGTGATTCTGATGACGGGCAAAGGTAGCGAGAAGATCGCGGTCGATGCCTTGAAGGCGGGAGCCTCCAGTTATGTTCCCAAGAGTGTGTTGGAAGAGTTACTGTTGGATACCGTCGAGAACCTGCTGGCCATGGCGCTGGAGGAGCAGACTCAGGTGCGGATGCTGGACTGCATGACGGGCTGCCGCTTCTCGATCGACAACGATGTCACGATGATTCCCGCGCTGATCAAGTACCTTCGTCGATTTCTGCGGCAAGCCAACATCTGTGACGAGACGCGCAGCATTCGCACGTGCGTGGCCTTGGAAGAGGCGCTCAACAACGCCCTCTATCATGGCAACCTCGAATTGAATTCCGAATTGCGGGAAGGGGATCGCGCGGTCTATCGGGCCTTGGTCGAAGAGCGGCGACAC
>JBGTHH010000233.1:0-3170 GCA_041746275.1 Pirellulaceae bacterium
GGATGGCGCGGTGGTTAAGACCGGTGATCAGTTTCAGGATTTGGTGGAAGCCAAACATCCAGGCGACGTGATCGTGATCCGCGTGTTACGTGATCAACGCGAGTTGGACGTGCCCGTTACGTTGAGCACCAGCGAGTAATCCAAGAATTCGGTTTTAACATCAAGCCGAACAACGGGATCGCATCGATCTGGGATTGCGTATGCGCGCGGCTGACCTAGAATGAGGCTTCACATCCCTTATTGATCGTCGCCACACCGGGAGATGGAACTTTGCTCACCGAATCGCAAGTCGAGCGTAGCTTTCGCAAGCTGATCGCAGGTCATGAACTTGGAGGCGACGCCTTCGACAAGGCGGAGGAGCTGCTTGATGAATTGCGTCCAGAGAGCCCATTACGGCATCGGCTCAGCTCGGAACTGGATCAGCTCCGCGAGATGAACTCGCGGAACTAAAGCCGCTGCCCCAGGTTCGCTGGGGCTTCCCCGGGCCATTTTGCGGCGACTCACCTTATCGGCGGAAGTCAATTCCAAACGTCATGCCAACCATGGTGACGTTTTGGCTGTTGTCCAAGACGCTATTGCCACGTCCGATTCCGGTCGCCAGTTCGGTGAAGGTCATGCCAAATCGAAGTGCCAGATCCCGCGTGACTTCGTAAGCCGCCTCGGCCCGGACTTCTCCGCCGAAAACAAACTCGTGGGCGTTTCCATGCGTGATGGTCTTCTGAGTAAAGACCCCTTCCACCTCCTCGTCGACTCCCGTCGCATCGTAGAACGTCAGCTCGGTGAAGTTGACGGTATGTTGCGATTGAAAGTTCGTAAACATGAAGGCCCGCAGCTCGCTCGACAGATTCCACCGACCCTTGTTCTTAAACCATCGGGCTCCGATTTGGCCTCCCACCATGTGGTTCACGAAGAACGAATTGAGGGAATCGAACCGCTCATTCTGAAGCAGCGTGGGATCTTGAGTCAGTGGCGGGATCTGGCCGACTTCCACACCCAGATCGGTGATGCGAGTGTAGGAATCGCGACGGAAGTTGTCCTCGTACTTCATGTAGCGAAACCCAAAAAAGGGTTCGAGCGTGCTGCCGTAGTGTAACTTTTCCCAGCGAATCGTCTTGTTAAGTTCCCAGCTTGATACGTTGGCCGCATTCACACTGTCTTGCAGGAAGTATCGCCGATCGTGCGAAACGTGATGATTTTGATCGCTGCGTGGCAGACCTTGATTCTGCTCACCATCTTCATTGATGACTTCGCCGTCCCGCAGGACGATAGTGCCCGGTGTGCTATTGATTTGATCGTCCAGCTCAAGCACGTTGACCCGTTCCACCTCGTTTATGTCGAAGTGATTCGGGCCGGAGATGTGCCAGAACTCGAATAACCAGCCGTGGTCTTCCTGCGACATGTAACCCAGGGAAAAGCGATTTCCCCAGGTGAAGTCGCCCTCAAAATAGGAGGGCTCTTGTTCGGGGCGCGACATGTAAATGTAGACGCGATCGTACGTGGCAAACCAACCGGTATTGGCCGGCTCGCCTCCGCCAAACTCACCGAACTCGGCGGGTGCGAAAAACTGGAAATCGTGGGGGAATGCCGTGGTATCGACAAAGGGGTGCCAGAAATCCGGATTGTTGCCATTCGGGCTAATGAGTGGCGGAACATGATGGATCTCGTGCTGAGCCTGAGCTGAGGGTATCAGCACGGCTAGGGCGACCAACGAGGCTAGACAGGCGGTGATTTTGCTTAGCGACATGACTTTCTTCCACCTTCAGCGGTCACAATGATACGGTCACGACAGCAAGAGCCAACCTGAAGATCAGATTATGCTCGTGACGGTAGTATCGGATAAGCCTGTCGTGGAAGTTGAGTAAGAACGGCAACCCGTAACGAGAATTCCGATAGTCCGGGTCTCAACGATGCGGCAAGGCCGCTGGCAAGAAGAAAAGTCGACCTCCAGTTGGTGGGCAGAACCTACGGAAACTCGAAAGGAATCTGGTTTCTGGCAACTCCTAACGTTTTATTGGTTTTACCTTTGGCAAGTATTTGGCGGAAAAATCCACCAACCGTTCACGTACCGATCCCTCCGCCTTAGTGGTTCTGATTGCTCTTAAGGCTCACTGGCTTATACTTCGTTAGTGACTCACTCCATCAATGCCAGCATGGGCGAGCGAAAACACGTCGAAACGATCGAGGAGACTGGCAGCGATCGGAAACGTCACCCCACCGGACTCTTGCTTTCACCACGCGGAAAGGTTACTCCATGTGTCGATTTCATCCTTGTGCGGTGACGGCGGCGATCTGCTTAAGCTTTCTGTTCTCGAACGCGTGGGCGGCGGAACCCGAGGCGGATGATATCGGCTTTCTGCGGCTGCGGCGTGGCGATTCAGGCGAACCGCTGGCATTAGAGACTGCCATCGCCCAATATCGCTCGACTGCGGCTGCTCCGTCGCTGTCCGTCGACTTGATCGGAGCCGTGCATATTGCGGACCAGGCTTATTTTGACGAGCTGAATCGGGCGTTTACTGACTACGACGTCGTGCTCTATGAACTAGTCGCGCAGCGCGACACCAAACCCACGCCCGGCTCCCGCTCGGCTCACCCCGTGAGTTTCCTGCAACTCACCATGAAAAACATGCTATCTCTCCAGTTCCAACTGGACTGCGTGGACTATTCCCAAAAGAACTTTGTCCATGCGGATATGACACCCGAGGAGTTCGCCGCCAGTATGGAACAACGAGGCGAAAGCATGTTGCAAGTTTTCCTGAGAATGTTTGGTCAGAGCATCGCCATGCAAGCACGTGATCCAGAACGTTCCGGGGACGCGCAGCTACTGAGTGCATTACTAGCCAAGCCCGAGCGGCGGGCATTGCAATTGAAACGCGTGATGGCGGAACAGTTCCAAGATCTCGAAGCGACCACCAAAGTCCTGGACGGTGCCGAGGGCTCGACAATTCTAACCGAACGCAATAAGGCCGCCCTTGGCGTCTTGCGTCAGCAGGTGGATGGCGGGGCGAAGAAGGTGGCGATTTTCTACGGGGCCGCACACCTTCCCGATATGGAAGCCCGCCTCGTGAAGGATTTTCAACTGCAACGATCGGGAACCAAGTGGTTAACCGCCTGGAACCTGGCCGCCGTCGAAGGCACAGTCCCTAAGCCGTAGCATCCGCTAGCAGGAGGTC
>JBGTHH010000234.1:0-2391 GCA_041746275.1 Pirellulaceae bacterium
TACCACCCAGCACGAATAACCACGATCCCTCATTCGTCATTGGGTATTTCGTCATTCGTCATTTCAAACGGGGGCTGACTATGGCTGAGAAAACTTACAACATTCTGATTGTCGATGACCATCCGATGATGCGCGATGGCATGGCAACTCATATTTCCAATGAGCCTGATCTCACGGTTTGTGGTGAAGCGGACGACGTGGCTGTGGCGCTGCGACTTGTGGACGAATTGAAGCCTGACCTGGTGATCATTGATATTTCGCTCAAGACCGGCCACGGCATCGACCTGATCAAGCAGATCCGCGCTCACCACAACAAGATGAAGATGCTGGTCAATTCGATGTACGACGAATCCGTCTATGCCGAACGATCATTGCAGGCCGGTGCCTTGGGATACCTCTGCAAACAAACCGCCCGTGAGACCCTGATCGACGCCATTCGCACCGTGCTCTCGAACAAGACGTACCTCAGCCCCGAGATGACGGAGCGCATCGTCAAGAGCCGCGTCGGCGGCATGATTGAACCGGGCAAGTCGCCCATCGAGAGTTTGTCGGACCGTGAGTTGGAAGTGTTGACGCTCATCGGCCAAGGTAACACGAGCGGTGCCATCGCCAAGCAACTCCATCTGAGTGTCCACACAATCGACACCTATCGCGAGAAGCTGAAAATCAAACTCAACGTCGCCAATGGTGTGGAGCTAAATCGCTACGCGGCCCAGTGGGTCCTGGAAAACGGCTGAGGGTGGCTACCCGGCAGGTTGTGAGCGGCGTTGCACGCGGTTTCGGTTCATTTGATTTTCCCAACGGATGGTACGCACTGGAGCCCGGGCTGGGCTTGCGGCTTGAAATCGGCACGGCCAGGACTCAGAATAGCTCCCGTCACTCATCCAACTCATCGTCTGACCTGGGAGATCGAAGATGCGTCTGTCCGTACTGATATCGGCACTACTTTGCTCACTATCACTTGTCGCCGCAGTGGCCAAAGGACCAGCCTATACGGATCCCCGTGCAGCGGATGCTGACTTTGCCTTCCAAGGTGAATACGTGGGCGAGTTGTCGACCAACGACGGCAAAGTCAAGCTCGGGGTCCAGGTCATTGCCCAAGGTGATGGCCGCTTTGAGTCGGTGGCCTATGTGGGAGGACTCCCCGGCGATGGCTGGAACGGCGAGGAGAAGTTTCTGGCTCCCGGCACCTTGCAGGACGATGCAGTGATTTTTGAGGGAGATAATGGTCGCGGAGTCTTGAAGAAGGGCGTGCTGCGAGTCGAAGGAAAACAGAATCAAGCCACGGGCGAGTTGACCAAGGTGCAACGTAAATGCCCCAGCCTGGGCCAGACGCCGCCGCCAGGAGCCGTCGTGCTCTTTGATGGCACGAGCGCGGATGGATGGGTCGGCGGCAAGATGACTGATGACGGGTTGCTGATCCAAGGCTGCACCAGCAAACAGACCTTCGGCAGTCACACGCTGCATATCGAGTTCTTGCTGCCCTACCAACCGCACGATCGCGGTCAGGCACGAGGCAACAGCGGCATCTACTTCCAAGGTCGCTATGAAGTACAGATGCTCGACTCGTTCGGACTCACCGGCGAGCAAAACGAGTGTGGTGGCATCTACTCCGTCGCCAAGCCGCAAGTGAACATGTGCTTTCCACCCTTGTCGTGGCAGACTTACGATGCGGACTTCACCTCGGCCAAGTACAACGAAGCTGGCGAGCTGGTGGCTAATCCTCGCATCACCGTGCGGCACAATGGCGTGGTGATTCACGATGATATTGAGCTGCCGGGAGATCGCAATACAACCGCCGCGCCGTTGGGAGCTGGTCCCGAACCGGGCCCGGTTTACCTCCAGGATCATGGCAACCCGGTTCGTTATCGCAACATCTGGGTCGTGCCGAAGTAACTTGCTCCCGGTTAGTTTCGTTGGCGGTCGTCGGTCAAGCGCCGAGCCATCCTAGCCGGTTTCCTCAAGCTGGATTAGCATGGGGAGATGAATATTCGTGTCGAGTTCTACGGAATTCCGCGGCAGCGTGCGGGAGTCGCCGAGACCACCTTCGAAGCCCCTGGTGAAGGCTCCCGATTGGGAGACATCTTGGCACAGGTCGCAGGACGCTTCCCCACACTGACCATCGATTGCATCCAACAGGGCCAACTATGCTCCGGATGCTCGGCCAGTATTGACGGCGAGCGATTCGTTTCCAGTCCCACGGAAACGCTGCCGCCGGGCAGTTCGCTCCTGATCATGTCGGCGGATGCGGGCGGATGAGCCAATCGCCCCGCGAAACACCGCCCCCGGGCTATCACGGCCGGTATCTCCGCGTCGAACTCGACGAATTTCGACAGCGCGACGTCCCCATTGCGACGACGGTGTTGCGGCAGTTCCTGGGTGGAGCGGGGC
>JBGTHH010000235.1:0-9981 GCA_041746275.1 Pirellulaceae bacterium
ACAAGCAACGCAGCCGACGGTGTGAAAGAGCGTTTCGCCGCTGGTCACCGCCGGCGTGATGGGGCCCGCTTCTAACAATTGACCGGTTGAAGCCAGGAAGTGAACGAGTGCCTCGACTTGCTGTTCTCTTTGCTCCGTCGCGACGCTGGCAAACAGATCAGGCATGGTCGTGCCTGGCTTCGTTCGTTGAGGACTGGTCAGGAAGGCTCGCAGGAACTCCGGACGAACCCGCGCTCCCACGTCATCCAGGATCGGGGCCTGCTTCTTCAGCAGGGGATTCATTGTCGCCGTTTCGGCTTGATGGCACGAGACGCAATTCAACTCGCCCAGCAACAGTCGGCCACCGCTGGAATCATCGGATGAACGATTGGCGAAAAACCGCTCGTAACCGGGCACGACAGGATGGTCGAGTGAACCATCTTGCCCCTTGGCTCCCGAGGAGACAATTGCGATCGTGAGCGAAACGATCCAAGTGCGGTAGGTAAAAGCGAGAACGGATTTCATCAGGCAGCTCCGCATGGTGCAGCGTCGTTCAGGTGGCAATGGCGAGCTTGGAGTGGACTGGTCGTGTCCGAATATGACGGCATGACCAAGGGGCTGTCAATCCACGGTACTTGGCTCGCAGTCGACGGGCGAGGATTTAGTCGATGTAGAGGAACTCGTTCGTATTCAACAAGGCGAGACACAGATCGGTCAGGGCGGCGGCCGCATACGTGTCAGCCGCAGTAGGGCACGGCAGGGGGAGCGACAAGGCGGCGGGTGGGCGGGACTCGCTTCGCAACGCTTGCGTCTGTTGCTCCAAAAACGAAACGAATAGCGACACCTCCGCGTCATGCGGTTGACGACTGAACACGCGTTGAAAGATCGTGCCGATCGCCGCGGCGTCGATGTCTGGATGTTCAACCAGCGTGCTCCCCGCCAATCGCTGAGCCGCATCGAGCGCCAAAGCGGAATTCAACAACAATAACGCTTGTGGCGCGGTGGTCGAACGACTACGACGCGGACAACTCGCGTTGGCATCGGGCCGATCGAATGCATCAAAGATCGGATACCGCAAATTGCGCCGCGCGAACACGTAGACGCTACGACGGTAATGATCCGCCGCGCGAGGACTGACTTCCCATTGGTTCTTGAGTAGCGACCGCACCAACTCTGGAGCCAGCGGAGGCCTGACCCCCGGGCCATGCTGCTCGGTATTCAAACTGTCGGCGGCCAACAGCATCGCATCACGAATCGCCTCGCCCGAGAGACGTCGGCGCGGGAAACGTGACAGCCACAGATTGCTCGGATCCCGCGCGATCGTGTGAGCCCAGCGCTGAGTCTCGTCGTGGCTGTCGTCGGATTGCGATACGTCCTCATCCAACAGGTCTCTCGTCGTGCTGCCGACAGGCCGACTCGCTTGTCGATACGTCGCTGACGTTACGATCTGGCGATGGAGCTGCTTCCAACTCCAATCTTGCCGCATCAGCTCCGTTGCCAACCAATCGAGCAGTTCAGGATGCGTCGGTTCATCACCCACAATGCCGAAATCACTGGGAGTCTGCACGAGCCCTTTGCTGAAGTGATACTGCCACAGCCGATTGGCGATGACCCGCGCCGTCAAGGGATGATCGGAACGCGTGAGCCAAGCGGCCAAGGCTCGGCGGCGTCCGGAAGTCGATAACCCACTGCCCGGAGCAATCTCGATCCGCGATGCGTTGGCGATGCGAGGAAAGGCCGGTGGAACTTCAGCGCCTGGACTCTGCCAATCGCCACGCAGCATCAGATGACTGACCGGAACTTCACCCGACGGCTCGTTCAACACATCGAGCGACTTGTCCTTCTTCACTTGGACGGCCGGCTCGAACACCGCGCGGAGCCGATAGAAATCCGCTTGGCTCACCGGATCGAACTTATGGTCGTGGCACTGCGCGCAGCCAACTTGTAAGCCCAGCAACACACTGCCAACGGTCGACGTCAATTCATTGAGCACGTTGTGTCGCCGCTCTTGCTGCGAATTAATGTCCGGCATATCCGGACCCGACAAGCAGAACGCCGTAGGGATTCGCGACTCCGGCTGCTCGGCGTCCATTTCATCCGCAGCCAGTTGGAGAGAAATGAAACGATCGTAAGGCATGTCGGCATTCAGCGCGTCGATCACCCAATCGCGATAACGCCACGCCTCGCTCCGGACTTTGTCGTGCTCAAAGCCATCGGTCTCGGCGAAGCGAGCCAGATCCAGCCAGTACTGAGCCCAATGTTCTCCATAATGTGGCGAGCCTAACAGTTGGTCCACCAAGCGTTCGTACGCGTCGGGCGAGGAGTCGGCGACAAACGCGGCCGTTTGCTCCGGTGATGGCGGCAAGCCTAGTAGATCGAACGATAGGCGGCGAATCAACGTTTCACGCGCGGCCTGCGGTTGCGGCCCAAGCTGTTTGGCTTCGAGCTTCGCCAAAATGAAGTGATCGATCTCGTTACGCGTCCAGGCCATATCGGACGTCGTCGGCACCTCCGGGCGAACGATCGGACGAAACGACCAGTGCTCGCGATCATCGTCTGTGACCGCTGGCTCGATGATAGGCGATTCGGTACGAGGAACTTCGGCGGCGACAATGCCTACGACATTACACAACAACAGGCAGGCCAGTCTCCCGAGATGCCGCGATGACAAGTGAACGAAGCGGCGCAAGTGAGGGAAGTTCGTCATCGAATGGCTTTCACTCGGCTCGTTGATCCGCGCGGCAATCGGCAACTCATCCCAAGACCGCTGGAATCACGTGGGACTCGTCGGGACCCGTCAGCCGCTCCTCCAATCCATGGTTGAGAACGCTGAGCGATTGGTGATGCAAGCCCAGCAGATAGAGGATCGTGGCATGTAAATCGCGGACGTGAACCTTATTCACCGCGGCACGCAGACCGATCTCGTCGGTGGCTCCGTACGCCTGACCACCCGCAATCCCCGCTCCCGCCAGCCAGTAACTGTAGCCCCACGGATTGTGATCGCGACCCTGGCCTTGCTCGCTCATCGGCATTCGCCCGAATTCGCCACCCCAGATGACCAGCGTGTCGTCCAGCAATCCGCGCTGCCGCAGATCCCGCAACAGGCCCGCAATCGGCTTATCGATGCGCAGGCAGTACTGCGTGTGATTCTTGAGCACGTTGTCGTGGGCGTCCCAGCCAACGGTATCCCCGGAGTAAAGTTGAACGAAACGCACACCACGTTCGATCATGCGGCGAGCCAACAAACAACGCTGTCCAAATTCCTTCGTCGCGGGTTCGTCGATGCCGTACATTGCCTGGGTCCGCGCGGTCTCGTGGCGGATGTCGACCAACTCGGGAGCTGCGGCTTGCATGCGGAAGGCGAGCTCGTAAGCCTCGACGCGCGCTGCCAACTCGTCATCGGCGTGGCGCGCCTCGATATGGCGACGATTGAGCTGTTGGACCAAGTCGAGGATATGGCGTTGTTGGCCAGCGGAGATGTGGGGTTGCGGATGCAAGTCGAGAATCGGGGTCGTGCCCGGTCGCATCGTGACACCCTGGTAAGTTGCCGGGAGGAAGCCGCTGCTCCAGGCCGGTGGGCCTCCCTTCAACCCACCACCGGGATCGGGCAAGACGACGAACGCGGGCATATCCTGGTTCTCGCTGCCCAGCCCATACGCCACCCAACTCCCCACGCTCGGCTTCCCCATCAAGATGCTGCCCGTATTCATCTGATAGACCGATTGCGGGTGATTGACGCTGTCGCCGTGCAGGCTGCGAATGACGAATAAATCGTCGGCACAGTCCGCCAGATGCGGCAAGAAGTCGCTGATTTCGAGGCCCGACTTGCCACGCGGTCGAAATGGTTTCGCGGGACCCAGCAGCGGATTCCTCTTCACATCGCGACGCGTCATCACATCGCCAAAGCTGGGCGGCAGCGGTTGTCCGGCATACTTGGCCAACGCCGGCTTCGGATCGAACAAGTCGACTTGGCTTGGCCCACCGTGCATGAATAACCAAATCACTCGCTTGGCACGCGGCGCGAAATCGGGCGTCTTGGGCGGCAGCGCCGCGCGGCACGTCTCGTCATGCAACAGCGTCGTCAGCGCCAACAATCCGGCACCGCCCCCAGCCGTTTGCAGGAATTGACGCCGAGACGTATAAGGCAGGCCAAGCATCAGAACTACTCGTCGAGAGAGGCGGATGAAGTGCCACAGTGTTCAGTTTCGGATTATATCGTAAACGCCACGGCATTGCGAAGCCAACCGATGCGGCAGCCCAAGACAATCGCCCAACCGACCAGAAAGCTGGTTGTTGCTAATCAAACTGTTACGTACTCGCTGGAGTCGAAGCCAGGGAATGCAGGTATTCCGGGGCGAAATCTGCTCCGTTTGGCCATGCCAGCGTGTGCCCGATGATCGAGAATGACTTGAAGAATTCGGCGTGTCGGAGTGGTTCGAAGATCGGCCCATCCAATGAATCAAACAGGTCGATATCTGCAGTCAGGCCATCGTTAAACGATACGCGAACACGGTGGTCCGCGATGTACTCGGCCTCGGTTATGTGCAAGAACATAGACTCACTCCAGCGGCTCGATAGGATTCAGGGGCTGTCTCGCCTGGACAAGCTCCCAGTTTCGAGCTAGTTCGTCTTGATGAAGATTAAACCAATCCAGTACTGCTGTCAGCGCTCGCCGCGGAAACCTACCTTGTACGATTCCGCTGTCGATATCGACAGTGATTTCATGCTCCCCATACTCTGCGTGAAAGTGTGGCGGGAGATGATCGCGATAGTACATCCGAATCACAATTCCCAGGAATCGGCTGATCTCCGGCACTCGTCCAAAACCTCCGTTATTCCGCGGATCACGACGAAACAATGAGGTGCCAGATGATCGACGACGCCATCGCTAATTGTAAACCGCACATCCGAGATTGTGGCCTGAGCGGGAGCCCTTGTCCAGCTAGTAGCGAAGGACACCACAAACAGAGAGCACATTGGGGACAACCAATTCGCAGGCAGGTGGGATCGGCGTGATCGATGCACGGGAGCCAGAAGTGATTTAAAACGCCCGGAAGGCACTACGTCACATGCATTTTTCGTGACGTCCTACCAACGCTGGTTCGTCAGGCGGATACCGACCAAGGAAAGCGGAAAAGTAAGAGACTTGATTTCCTACCGCGGCCCTGGACATTCGGCTGCGTTTCGACGAAGATTGCCTCAACTCCGATCATCTGCCTCCCTCACGTCGGGAGAGGCTCATCCACAAGGAAAGCGCCGAGCATTGGCCATGCAAGAATTCCATCGTCCGCCCAAGGTAAAATCTCTCCGACAAGGTAAAAACATCCGCCACAGGCGAGGCAAGATCCGCCGTCGCTACCGTCCTGGATTCGAAATCCTGGAACAGCGCAATCTGCTGGTCGCCGACTG
Source organism: Pirellulaceae bacterium (assembly GCA_041746275.1). Lineage (GTDB taxonomy): Bacteria > Planctomycetota > Planctomycetia > Pirellulales > Pirellulaceae. The sequence goes on from JBGTHH010000235.1 coordinate 5,389, forward strand.
GAGCAATCCCCTGTTTCCCCTGGATGTCGACGACGACGGTTTTGTGTCCCCCATCGATGCGTTACGAGTCATTAACGATCTGCAAGCTCAGGGTTCACGCCGACTGATCGCACCGTTTGATAACAACTCGACGACGGCGGCCTACATCGACGTCAATGGCGACGAATCGGTGTCGCCGATCGATGCCTTGTTGGTGATCAACCGCCTGAACGCCGCTCCTCCCCGATTGGGAGTTAGCTTGGAGTTGATGCACGATACGGGGGTCTCGTCGAACGATCGAATTACGAACGATCCGCAAGTTCAGGGTCAAGTGAATGTGCAAGGAGCAACCCTGTCCACCGCTCGTTTGCGCATCAATCGCGACAGCGTCATGGACTTGGAGGTCGACAGCGACGGCCGGTTCACTCTAAACGAGGATACGCTAGCGCAGTTGTCCGACGGCGACGTCAAAGCCACGGTGCTGTTGGTCGATACCAACGGTGTCGTTGGTTTACGGCAGCTTCGTTACACGTTGGATACGGTCGCGCCTCCCTTGAGTACGCCACGTATCTTTCAGGACGACGATACCGGTAGCAGCGATTCGGACAACGTCACTCGTCTGCGCGAACCACGCATCGAAGTGAGCTCCGAGGCCGGTGCTAAGCTGCAACTGCGGATCAATGACCAGACCGTGTTTGACGGTGAGACCCCGGCCGTGTTTCGTCAAGCGGTGGCCGAGTTGACCGATGGTGTCCATCTTCTTCAGGCCAGCGTGACCGACATCGCTGGCAATCGCACGGACAGTCCGGCCGTCCCGCTGATGATCGATACGACATCGCCGACGATATCGCGATTCGATTTGGCACCGACTTCGGCCAGCGGCGGGCCGGTGGATTTCACGACGCGCGCGGCCCGCGTGACGCTGCAGGGCGAGACCGAAGGCAACGTGTTCGTCACGATTTCCGGCACGGCGGAGCGCGTGCGAAGCTCGGGAGACGGTCTGTTTCGCCTTCCCAACATCGTGCTCGCGACCGGTGCTAACTCGATTTCGGTGCAGGCCACGGACCTCGCGGGAAATACCAGTCAAGCACAACAAACGTTTATGCGAATGGAAGACAGCGGCTTCACTGATCCGGTGCTGCATTGGAACGAAGCGACGTTAGAAGCGATCCGCTTGGATGCGACACCACCTCCCATGGCGGCTCGGGGCATGGCGATGGTCAGTCTCGCGATGCTGGACGTTGTCAATGCCATCGAAGGCACGCCGAGCTACATGGTTTCTTTCCCAGCATCGGCCACAATTTCGACGGGAGCCGCGATTTCCACGGCGGCGTTTCAAGTGCTGAGCTATCTCTATCCGGGACAGGCAGCGAACCACTTGGCCGCGAATTCCGCAGTCTTGTCGTCCATCCCCGAAGGGGAAGCGAAAGCCAATGCCGTGGCACTCGGAACACTGGTTGCCGAGGCCATCATCGCACTCCGTGCCCGCGATGGCTGGAATACGTTCGTGGATTACGTTCCCCGGAACCAACCGGGGCAATGGCAAGAGACGGGGCCGATGTTCGACGTGGCTCTGTTGCCGCAATGGGGACAACTGACGCCGTTCGCGGTGCAAGATGTCATTGCCTTGACCCCCGCAGGACCTCCCGCATTCGACAGCCAGCAATGGGTGGATGACTTTAACGAAGTCAAGTCGTTAGGGGCCGCTCAGGGCAGCACACGCACCGCCGACCAGACACAGATCGCGCGGTTCTGGGCCGATGGCACGGGGACGTACACGCCACCGGGACACTGGAATGAAATCGCGGCCCAGTTCGCTCGATCGGAGCAACTTAGCAGCGGCGAGAGCGCGCGGTTGTTCGCCATGTTGAACGTGGCCTTGAATGACGCGGCGATCGTGTCCTGGAACGCCAAGTACACGCATGAGTTGTGGCGACCGGTCACCGCGATCCGCCAAGCGGATTTGGACGGCAATCCGTTGACCCTCGCCGATCGGAACTGGTCTTCCCTGTTGATCACGCCGCCGTTTCCCGAGTACACGTCGGGTCATAGCAGCTTCAGCGGTGCCGCCGCCGAGATACTCACGGCCTATTTCGGCGACGATCAGCCATTCTCCACGACCTCGTTGGGTTTGCCCGGCGTAACTCGCGACTTCACCAGCTTTAACCAGGCAGCCGAAGAGGCCAGTGTTAGTCGAATCTATGGTGGAATCCACTACAGTTTTTCAGGAGAAGATGGTCTGGCGTCAGGCCGCGCCGTGGCACAAGAAGTTCTCGATCTATTCTCCGTGGCCGATGACACGCGCGCGCCGCAGATCATTTTCCTCTCGCCGCCGGACGCCACGACTACCTCAACGAATCCCCTGGTACAAGGCTGGGTCATTGATAATCTGGCGGGCGTGGCCAGTGCCGAGGTGCGAGTCAACGATGGAACTTTCGTGCCGCTGACGCTCGATGCCGACGGGCGATTCCAGTTTCAACCCGCACTGTCCCTGGACGGCACCGGCGATGGCACGCACGTCTTGCGGTTCCGCGCGCTTGACAAAGCGGGGCTGCAATCCGGCGAGTTCGCTTTCACGTTCACGCTGGATACGCAACGTCCATCGATTGCGGTTACCTCTCCCGCGCCGATGCAGAACATCACAGCCACACAGCGCCTGGAGGGTACGGCGAGCGGCACTGGGTCGAACCTGATTGCGCTCACCTATCAGATCGACGGCAGACCGCCGATGCCGATAAACTTCAGTCCCACCGGAGGCGGCTTCAGTCAATCGCTTGACTTATCGCGGATCGAGCCGGGTGAGCATAACTTGACGGTCACGGCTCGCGACGCCGCCGGTTTGGAGACGACAAGCACGATTCAATTCACACTTGGCGCGATGATCCCGCTTACCGTCTCCTCGCACACGCCGCTGTCGGGTGCCAGCGACGTCGGGAGCACGTTCCGGCCCCAAGTCTTTTTCTCGCGCCCGATCAATCCCTTAACTCTGAACGCCACCAATTTCTTCGCCGTCGATACCACGGGCTCGGCGTTACCAGCGACGATTGTCCCGGCGCAAGACGGCAGCTTCGCTTGGCTGTTCTTTCAAAACCCGATGCCCGGCGGCTCCGTTATTACGATCCACGTTGACGGCGAGACAATCCTCGCCGCGGACGGAACGAAACTGGATGCCAACGGCAATGGCACGCCGGGAGGGAGGCTTCAGTACTCCTTTTCGACTGTGAGCCTGGCCGTCATTCCCAACACGACCATTGCGGGAACGGTTGCAGACACCGGGCCTGATTTGAAACCAATGAGCAGCGACGACACGCGGGCTGGCGCGGACCAGGTTTTAGGAACTGCGGATGACTTGTACCTGCTTCCGATCGCGGGTGTGAAGATCTATGTGTTTGGCCGGGAACACGAAACGGTCTTGACCGATGCCTCGGGGCAATTCGTGCTGGAGAATGTGCCGACCGGAAACGTCAAATTGGTTGTGGATGGCTTGCATGCGACGAATGCCCCCGCTGGTCACTATTTCCCCGAGTTGACGATGGACATGCGTGTCGAGCCGGGTCGCGAGAATCTGGTCATGGAAGGCATGGCCAAAGACCTTGGTGGGGCGGCTGGAATCCGAGGAGTGTTTCTTCCCAGGTTGCGCTCCGACATTTTGCAGCCGCTGGCCGACGACCAGTCTACAACAATCATGGTCAATTCTTCTTCGGCGACTGGGTTGACCGCCGAGCAGCGGCAACACTTAAGCATCACGGTCCAACCGGGCTCGATTGTCGACCCGAGCGGCCAACCGCTGGCCGACCCACGTGTCGGTCTTAGCACGGTACCGCGCGAGTACGTGTTGGACATGCTTCCAAATGGCCTGATCGAGAAAGGGTTTGTGTTCACGGTCCAATCCCCAGGCGCGGGCACGTTTACCACTCCGGCTGCAATGACCGTCCCGAACACATTTAACGCGCCGCCTGGGACGAAGCTATATCTGATGTCGGCTGATCATATGACCGGGCAATTAGTCATCGAAGGCACGGCGACCGTTCATGCCTCGGGTGCATATCTAAGCACGGATCCGGGTGTTGGAGTCGTGCATCCTGGTTGGCATGTGCTAACGCCACCGGGGACGCCAGGGACCGGCGACAACCCTCCTACTCCTCCTCCGCCTTGTGGTGAAGTTCCAGACGGAATGCGACTTCAGCCTGGAGCGCGTCTCGGTGCGTTAGATCCAGGTTTGAAAGCACTTTTTCCTACAATCATTGCTAACTTTCCGAGTACGCCACAGATTAATCATGGCAACGATGGAATGCATGCCGCAAACTCGCGTCATTATAGCAATAAGGCAATCGACATTTCTGGACGGCACAGGGACGGTCATTCTGGGCAAGAATAGTTCCAACTTGCTTTACGCTGCCTCCACACAAGGGGGGACGCTCACCGTTGGGCCGGGAATTACGATTCGGGGTGCCAACGGCGGGCTATCACAAAGCAGTACAGGGACCATTATTAACCAAGGGACGGTTCGTGCGGACGCCTCGGTTGGGCCTAACGACCTGGCCTATGACACCGGCTTCAGTGGCAATAGTTTCGTCTCGAGCTTTAGTTCCCCTGTGGATCTCAGCGGAGTGA
>JBGTHH010000236.1:0-7427 GCA_041746275.1 Pirellulaceae bacterium
TGCTGTCCGATCTGCTGGCCCGGAGCGAGGCTCCATCGCTGGCCCACTTCGTGCGAAGCCTGGTCGGTATGGACCGCTCAGCGGCTCAGGCGGCCTTCTCGCAGTTCCTGAACGACCGCAGCCTAACGTCCCAGCAGATACGCTTTGTCGAGATGGTTATCGACCAGCTCACCGCGCGAGGAATCATGGATGCCTCAGCGCTCTACGAGCCACCCTTCAGTAACCTTCACGCCGGCGGACCTGACGAGTTGTTCGCGGGGAAAGAGAACGTGATCAATGCGGTATTCAAGACGTTGAAATCGCTGGAGCCCCAGGTGCAGGGGCTCGCCGGTTAGGGGCGCCTACCAAGCGGGAAAGCGGGGGGAAAGGCGAAATCATGTCACCCGATTACGCTGCGCAACGAGAGGCCCTTGTCGATCTTTCCGTGGCCTATACGAACGCACGGGATTTCACAAGGCAGGTCTTATGCACGGCATTTGGAAATGTGGCCCTCGGAAGCGTTCCGCCTCCGTCCGAATGCGTCTGGCCGCCGAACATTACGCAAGCAGAAGCCGATTCACGACTGCGGGCGGTGCAGCACTTTCTAGCGCAGACCGAAGCCGTCTTCAAGAAAGTGCTTCGTGACATCGAGGCTGCACGGATTCGCTTAGTCGCATCAGGTTTCGACGTGCCCCGATCGTGGATCATCATCGATCCGCTGTATTCGATCAGGGGCTGGTATCTGGGCGCTTGCGGTGTAGAGCAACTCGAAACGCTACGGCAAAGGTACGCGAATTGTGCCGACCTTCCCCGAGTTGCGACCGTTCCTTGACGAAGCCTTTTCGATGGCGAGCAAGGGCGAAACTTGGGTCATTCCGATGCTTGGCGGGGAGCCGACGAAGAACCTGGGTACGACATTCAAGAAGATCATTGAACGAGCGGGTGTTGACGAGTGGCCCAAGCCGTTTCAGAACCTTCGGGCCAGTCGGCAAACCGAGCTTGAACGCCACTTCCCGACATACCAAGTATGTTCGTGGCTCGGCAACACACCCGACATTGCCCACAAGCATTATCTGACGGTCACCGATTCTGACTTCGACGTTGCACTGAAGACAAAAACGGGGGACTGGCTGGGGATGCAAACGCCCGTTTCGAGTCGCAACGAGTCGCAACAAAAAACCCGCACCGTCGTAAACGTGCGGGAAAACGCTAGTTTTGCTGAGGTTGTGGGCATTCTTGAAAATGCCCTAGTAGCGGAGGAGGGATTCGAACCCCCGACACGCGGATTATGATTCCGCTGCTCTAACCAACTGAGCTACTCCGCCACAGGTAGGCGCTACCCTCGCCCGGCATCAGCTACAAAGATTAACGAGATTTGGCCGTGAGGCAAGCCCCGGACCGAAGTGTCTCGTGTGAGCGTCACATTTGTAGGTAGATTCAGTTTGGGTGGGTCTCGCCAGAAGGAATCCCATTGCGTGGATGGATTTGCATGATGGGCACAACCGACGGCTCAGTCCCCATTAGCATAACTTCCGTGCGGAGGCCGATTGCGTTAGGATACCTCGCGCGGAGAATCCTTATGATGTTGTTTCGTATCCAATCGCCGGGGACCACGGGGCTGTTGAGCCGATGAATGACCTGTTGCGGTTCTTTTTCCCTCCCGACGACACTCCCTTGCGGATTCTGCTGCCGAGTTATGGGGCAAGTGGCCTTGTCCACGCACTGGCGGCGCTGGCGGCTGTTACTTGGTCTGGATCGATCACACCACGTTTGTTCCCGCCGCCCCAAGGCTTCAATTCGGTGCACCTGACGGCCTCGTCGATGATCGTGCTCGAACATGTCACCGATATCGCTCAGCGAACCACTGAATGGACCGTTGAATTGTCCGACCCGACGAACAATCCGGAGGGGGGCCAGCCTCTGCGGAAACCCGAACCAACACGACAAGTGGTCGAGCCAGTTTCGATGCCGCCGACGGTGGTCGTTCCCAGCGACGTCGCGGCCCTCTTGGAGACGACTGCGACGCGCCGCCAAGAGAGCACACCGCCGGATAGCGTTCCGGAGCTTCGGCCGCTGGAACGCACCCGGATGTCGGACTCGACGCCACCTCCCCCAACGCCATCCGCGCCCGCGTCGCCCGCTTCACAACAAAGCTCAGGACAACTTGACGACATCCCGAAGACACAGTACAGCCCGCAACCCGAGTACCCCGCTGCCGCCCTGCAACGTCGGATCGAGGGTCGCGTCGTCCTGCGCGTCCAAGTCGCCTTGGAAGGGCATGTCGCCTCGGCCGTCGTCATGCGGTCCAGCGGTCACGCGATCTTGGACGAAGCCGCGCGGCGATGTGTGCTGGAGTGGCGATTCGAACCCATGAAGCAATCCCGCCGAGCCGTCGCGACCGAGATCGCCATTCCCATCAGCTTCGAGATTCGCGACGAATAGTCTTCGGGAACCAATGATCTGCTTGGAGAGGTTTGGCATGCGCTGGGTGTTTCCTAAATCACTGTGATGGTCGATGCGGATGTACCTATTCCAAAAGCCCGACGATGCGCGTATCCGTAGATTCCTGGCGGACCAGTCGCGGCTCGACTTCACCTATGCGTCAGTTGGCTCGACGATGGAGGGCCACTACCCGCTGGGCTACAAGGTCGACCACCACCGAATCTGTCTGGGAACAGGCCTGACCACTTTCGATATCGCACGCCGTGCCCTACGCGATTGGCAACACTTCAAGTTCGACTGGATCGAGCTTCATCGACCTCAGGCCGATCCCGAGCCGGGCCAAACGGTCGGCGTGCTGGCCCAGGCATTGGGACTCTGGGTTTTGAACGCTTGTCGAGTCGTATATGTGGTCGACGAGCAGTTGCCGATTCGACGATCTGCTTTGGCTTACGGGACGTTACCGGACCATGCCGAATCGGGTGAGGAGCGATTTCAAGTGGAATGGAACGCCGATGATGACTCAGTCTGGTACGACATCCTAGCTTATTCGCGGCCAAACCAATGGCTCTCTCGACTCGCCTATCCTTATGTGCGGTGTAAGCAGAAGCAGTTTGCCCGGGGTTCCATGCGGGCCATGCAAGTTGCGATAAGCTGGCGCTGAAATTATTACCGCAGCATGCGCACTGCTGCCTGTGATCGACGTCATCGGCCAGTTGGAGCTCGAAGTTATTTCGGCCAACTGATCCGTCCGATCGTGAAACGCCAGGTTGGACCTCGCGATCAAATGTCTCCCCCTTGATTGATTCCGTCGTAGACCGTGTTGGCCAAGTTGCGCATCGAGGTCGAACCGTTGTACAGATTGCCGCCGACGGTTTGGGCATTGGTGGCGGTCAGAATCTGCAGGACGGTCAGTCGCGTGTCATTGGCGACTCCGAAGGCAGCTCCGCTGCCACCGACGCTGAACGTCGCCGCGCCCGTTCCGGCTGAGGTGACGGTGAACCCATACGGTGCGGCGTTGTTGCCGACCAGATCGGAGTCGGTCACGTAAACCGCAAAGGCAGTGGCGAGAACCTGGGCGTCCAGTTTCTGGCCCTTCTGCTTGAATAGCGTGACATAGAAGTCGGCAATCTGAGCGTTCGTCTTGCCAGCCAGATTGTTCGTGCCGGCATTCGCGCCGTACATGTTCGCGAAGTTCGTGGCCAGCCAGTACCCTAGCGCCGTCGAGTTCTCGCCGCCATTCACCGACTTGATCAACGCCTGGCCGTTTCTGTTCTGCCAATAACCGATTGTCGCGGTCTGTCCGCGATGCAACCCGATGTCGGCATGCTCGCCGAAATTGTAGTTCAATCCATGTGAGCCGCTCACCAGGGACAGACCCGAAAACGTGTCGTTTTCTACCGTCCCACCCAACGTCCCGACGGTATCCTTGCCGTCGAGATAACCGGCAGGTTGCAACTCGTGGATGGCGTAGGTCCCAGGCCGCAAGTCGTCGAACTCGTAATAGCCTTGTGTATCGGACGTCACGATCTGGTTAATGACTTCGTTCAGATCGTTGGTTCCCGTCAAGGTAAGTTGCACGCCCGGCACGGCCTGCTCGCCAAAATCGATTTGGCCATTGTCGTCGGTGTCGTCGTAGACAAAGCCGGACAGCTTCGCCGGTTCCAACTCGCCGAAGTCGTAGTCCTTCACGTCCTGGCCGCGACCGAGGTCCAGGAAGAACTCGTCGTTACCCACGGTCCCGCCTCCGGTGCCCAGATGCTCCTTGCCATCCAAGTAGTCGGGCGGCTGGCTTTCGATCACGTGATAGGTTCCAGGACGCAACGAACCGAAGTGGTACGAACCATCGCCGCCGGTCTGCACCGTTCGATTCACGGCTCCCAAGTCGTCGGTGCCAATGAGCGTGATCGTCACGCCGCCAATGCCGATCTCGCCGAGATCAAAGACGCCGTCGTTGTTAGGATCGATGTAGACACGGCCCGAGATGCTGCCTTGTTTGTTACCGAAATCGCCGCCGGCGTAGGACTGCAGCAATCCGCTGACGGGAACGCCGGGCGGATCGATGGTCGTCTGTAGCCAGCCCGGATCTTGCACTTCGCGCACGAACCAAGTTGTCTTGCCAAGACCAGTGAACGTGTAGACGCCGTTCGCGTCGGTGAACGTGCTCCGCTCGTTGGCATCCAGCACGTTGTCGCCGTCCAGGTCGAGGAAGATCTGCCAACCTTCAATACCCAGCTCGCCACTATCCTGCACACCGTTGCCGTTCGCGTCATTGAATTTGACGCCGCTCAAGACGCTCTGCGCGCGAATGGTATTGCGAACGGTCGAGCAATCGTTGTCGTGGAAGATGTCGTGGCCGCACTCGATGATGCAAGCCGTGTTTTCGATTACCGTTCCGTCGGGCGTCGTCGGCGGTACGAAGGCGATGATCGTGACGAACTCATGTTGTCCGGCAGCCAGGTAGCCAATGTCGCAGCGCACGGTGCCGCTAACGTAGTCACACGTCCCCTGTGTTGTCGAGGCCGACACAAACACCAAAGGAGCCGGCAGCGTGTCACCCAGAACAAATCGCCGCGCATCCGACGGGCCCAGGTTGAACGCTTCCAAGGTGTACTCGATGTTCTCACCGGCTGTGACGGGGCCTGGAGTCGATACTTTGATCAATCCGGTATCGGACTGCTCGCCGACACCAGTTTCGACGTAACCGCAGTTGTTCGTGAGGTCCGGATCGTAGCTGTAGTTTTCTAGGCAGACACCGTTGGCAATAACCGTGCCGGGCACGACGAAGCTTGGTACGAACACCACAATCGCGACTTCGGCCACTCCACCGGACGGAATATCGCCTAGCGCACAGGAGACAGTGGTCTGACCCATGTCTTCCGTGTCCGTGCAAGTTCCCTGGCTCGGCGTCGCGGAAATGAAGTCTACTTCGGGTGGCAGGACGTCTTCGAGCGTGATGTTGGTGGAATCTGATGGACCACGATTGCGGGTCCGCAACATGTAAGTCATCTCGGTCCCGGCAACCACGTCGGGCGGAGCGAGCTTTTCGAGACTGATGTCGCTGCGGCGGATGATGCGCGTCGTCGCTTCGCCAAACACCGGCGGGATGCCGCCCCAGCCGTAGCCCGTATTGACGAAGACCGTGCCTTCGGGAATCGACGGCGGAACGAACACGACGATTTTGACTTCGGCTACGTCTCCCATTTCCATCGCGCCGAGGAAGCAGATGATCGGATTGTAGATGGAGTAGCAAGTGCCTTGCGTGGGAGTCGCCGACACGAAGGTCAAACCCGCCGGGATGGTGTCACCGACGATCACGTTCGATGCATCGTCCGGTCCTTCGTTCGTGACTTCGAGAGTGTACGTCAAGTATTCACCGGCGGGAATTTCCGGCGGTGCCGCCTTGACGATCCCCAGTCCGTAAATGGGCGGAATACCGCCCGTGCCGCCGTGATTGTTGTGCGGGTTGGGGTCTCCTTCCGGCGGATGGACGACCGCCTCGTTGCGGACGTTTTCGATGATCACCGTTTCCGGCACGCCGACGAAGACGGTCACCGTTTCGGTTTGCCCGACGACCATCGGACCCAGATTGCACAGCAGCGGGTCCTGCTGGTTACACCAGCCCTGGCTGGGCAAGGCGTACAAGAAGTCGATTTCATCCGGCAGATCGTCGCCGACGATCGGGCCAGCCGAATTCGACGGACCATGATTGGTGACTTCGATGATGTAGTAAACCTGAGCGTCGATTGTTGTGAACGGACCCGTCTTGATCAGTTCAAAATCCGTCGAGCGGCCACAGGGGATGCGCACGATGCCAGTTCCACCAGAACCGATGCGGTCGCGGACGATGGCAGTGTTGGTGATGATCGCGTCTTCCGGAACCCACGGGCCGACATGCACGATCAGTGTCACGATCGCCGTCTCGCCGTTGGCCACGGTTCCCAAGTCGCAGACGACCGTGTTAACCGTCGTGACTTCCAACAAGCAGGTGCCGTGCGTCGAGACGGCCGAGACGAACGTGACTTCGGGCGGCAGTTCGTCTTCCAGCGTCACGTTCGTCGAGTCAGACGGACCGTTGTTCGTGACGCGCATCGTATACGTCAAGTCGGTGCCGGCGATGGCTCGCAGTCCATCTGCGGTCTTGACGAGTTCCAAATCCGTCCGCGTGTCGATCGGCGTCCGGGCAATGGCGCAATTGTTGGCGGGTTCCGTGTCGGTGGCGGTACTATAGACGCACACTTCGTTCTCGATCTCGTCGACGACCCACGACTGAACATGTGCCACGATCGTAATCGAAGCCGACTCGCCAACGGCCAACGGACCGACGACGCAAATGATCGTTTGACCTCCACGGCAAGTCCCTTGGCTCGGCGTCACCGATTCGAAGACGAGTCCTGGCTGCAGTTGATCGCCGAGAATCACACCGTAAGAATCGGCCGGACCCTTGTTTTTGACCGTCAACGTGTAAGTAATCTGCTCGCCGGCCACAGCACGCAACGCGCCCTTGGTGACTTCCAGATCGGTCGGCGGTTCGTAACCGGGGCCGGGCCGGCCGCTCTTGTTCCCGAAGTCGATGTCTTCAAATGTTTGCCCATTCGCGGTGACAACCACGTCGGCCGGATTCGCTGTGGTCTGTGTCCAACCGGGCTGTTGAATCTCGCGCACACGATACGTGCCCGGCGCGACGCCGGCAAAACTGTACTCGCCATTCCAGCCGGTGTGCGTGAGTGGCTCGCCGGCCTGATGCACGCCATCTCCGTTGGTGTCGAGATAGATCGGCCAGTAGCGCAGCCCCGGTTCGCCCGGATCAGCAACGCCGTCGCTATCCGCGTCGAAAAACTTGCGGCCGCTGATCAACGTCGTGGCATCGCGCTGGTTGCCGAAGTTGATCTCCTCGACTGTTTCGCCGAGCACTGTCAGCACGACCGGAGCGGGGTCAGCCGTTGTTTGCGTCCAACCCGGACGTTGGATTTCACGGATCACATGGCTCCCCAAGGGCAAGCCAGCGA
>JBGTHH010000237.1:0-2328 GCA_041746275.1 Pirellulaceae bacterium
TCAACTTGGCTGACGCGCCCTTGTACACACCAACTTCAGCCATCGCGCCTTCGTGTTTCGATTGGGCACGGGCCACGGAATAGATCAAGAAGGCTTCGAACGAACTTAGGAGCGAGCGGCGATCCCGATGGATCTGCCGCAGAATCCGCATGATTTGGGGGTCTTTGCGCGAGCTAAGAGACGCGAGTTGCAGTTGCGACCAGGTGCGTAAACCAAAGCTCTCCAGCCACCCTCCGCCTAACTTTTGCACAAATCGATTCTTGAGCCACATCGATGGATTTCCGTTGTTTTCTCGAACGTCGTTCTTGCGATGTGTATCGCCGAAGGATGTGGGATCTTGACTCCGATCCCAGAGATTATGGTCACCTAGAGGTTGTTACATTGCAATCTCCGAATTTAGTTATCGACACCAAAGGGTCGCGATCTCCGCACGGGAAATCGGCACAATCGTTGTGGGCGATACGTTCGAACTCTTGGATAACTGGCCGGGAAACGGAATGCCTTCTCGAAAAACTGGTTGATGCACCACCGATCAAGCATGGCGGATGCTACCATGGGGGAGCTATACGCTTAGACTTTATTTCAGCGACGCTGTCAGGGCTCGATGAGCCTTCAACGATTTCGCTAAAGAGATAGGGAACACTACCGATGACATTTGGCTTTGCCTCTGCCCTGTCTACCAATCCCTCGTCCCCTGGAGCGATGGAAGAGGTGTGCGCCTTGGTCCAGGAGCAACTGGGCGCTGCACCCGATTTGGTGATCGTGTTCGTCTCCGCACATCATATCCTTTCGGCACCGACCATGGCGGCGGAGATCTGTGATCGCTTGGGAACCGACCGTCTGCTCGGCTGTACCGGCGAGTCGATTGTCGGCGTCGGCACGGAGGTTGAACTGGCACCCGCTCTATCGTTATGGGCGGCGAAATTGCCGAGCACCCAGGTGGTGCCGATGCGATTGGAATTCGCACGCACTCCGGAGGGCGGGACGATCGTGGGTTGGCCGGATGAGTTGCTTGAACCTTGGCCGAGTGATTCCGTTTTGCTTGCACTAGGCGATCCATATTCCTTCCCGCCGGAACTGCTCCTGGAGCGAATTAACGACGAGCACTCGGGGATTCCCGTGATCGGCGGGATGGCCAGTACGGCAAGTCAACCGGGCGAGAATGCCCTGTGGTTGGGCCGGCAAATGTTCTCGACGGGTGCGGTCGCGGTAAGGATTTCCGGCGAAGTGAAGGTCCGCTCGTTGGTATCGCAAGGTTGTCGTCCTATCGGCGAACACTTCGTGATCACCAAAGCCGAACGGAACCTGATCCAGCAGTTGGGCGGCGTCCCAGCGTATCAACGTTTAGTCGAAGTCTACGCGACACTGGCGACCCACGAGCAAGCCATGCTTCGACGTGGGTTGCATGTGGGGCGGGTTGTCAGCGAGTATCAAGATCGTTTCGAGCAAGGGGATTTCCTGGTGCGAAACGTTGTGGGAGTCGACCAGGATGCTGGCTCGATTGTCATTGGCGATTATGTTCGGCCTGGACAAACGGTCCAGTTCCACGTTCGCGACGCAGAAACGGCCGATGCGGAACTCCGCCAGATGCTCGCCGCAGCGAGAAACGCAGCTACTACCGATCCGCAGGGTGCCTTGTTGTTTACTTGCAACGGTCGTGGAACGCGTTTGTTCCCCGAACCGCATCACGATGCGGTGGTGATCGGCCAAGCCTTGGGGCACGTTCCGTTGGCGGGTTTCTTTGCCGCTGGTGAGATGGGGCCGATCAGCGGTCGCAACTTCCTGCATGGCTTTACCGCCAGCGTGGCGATCTTTGAACCAAATAGCTTACGCGGTTAGCAGGTCGCCATGCCGGATCGTCATACCACGGGCCCCCGAGTCTCGCCGCCTCCGTGGCAGCCTCGGTTTGGAATTGGCACCTTGCTGCTCGTGATGATGATCGTCAGTGTCATGGGCGCTGCGGCGTCGTACTTTGCTCGCGCTTTGCAGGGCGACCGCTCTGCTCAGGTCGCATTCGTTCTCTTCACGATCGCGGCACCGTTACTCCTGGTTGTGATCGTCAGTTTGGCTCAATGGCTCTTCGGAAAGCGATAAGGGCATCTGAAAAGCCAGTTCTTGCCGCGTTCCCGTCGATCTGGTATTCGGTTCTGGCACACCAGTTGCTTTACGGATGGTGATTCCCTCGATCTGAGAATAGTCTCAAAGAGTAGGAATACCTGCGGAGCCGGAACAGAGAAGGTGAAATTCTGCGGGGTCTGAACCGAGAAGAGCTGGCAATGTGGTGGTTGCAAGTATTTTCGTGGCTAGGACTTGGAACATCCTAGCGAC
>JBGTHH010000238.1:0-2248 GCA_041746275.1 Pirellulaceae bacterium
ACGAGTATTGGCAGCGCGCTGGATGCTGCTGACCAAGGATCGAGAACGTCTGGCGTCCCACGAGTGGCAACAACGAGCCCGCCCCGTCTCCCCCAGACAGAACTTCCCGCTGTGGACCGATCAGTACACCAACATTGTCCAGCTTCTGCGGATCTACTGAGCGGCTTTGAAAGCGGCCTCAGCCTTCTTCTGCTCCGCCGCCGACAACTCGGGGTTGGGAGTGGCATCGCCCGGCTCGTGGCCTAAGATCCACTTGACGCCACCCAAAAGCGAAGCCAGGTAGGTTTCGTTGGTCCAGATATCCTCGCGATGCCCCAAACTCATGTGCATCACTTTCCCGTCGCCATACTCCTTGACCCATAAGATCGGCACGTGCCGTGGCCGCTTCAGTTCGGTTTTTGCCATATCGAGGCTCATCAACACACGGACCTTTTCCGGCTGCCAATTCTTGAACTGATAGATTTCATCCTTCAACGTCACTTCGCTGCCCCAGGGTCGGCTGGCCGGGTGATTGCGGTCATGCACCGCGATGGTGACCGTCGCACCCGCATTCCAGGGATGGCCATCAAACGTGCCGCCGATCATGTCCCAATACGGCTGGTAGTTGTGAAATGTATCCGCCGCCGAATGAGTACCGATGAATCCATGCCCTTTGGTGGGAAGCCACTCCTTGAAGAAGTAGTCACGATCCTCGGGCTTAATCGGCAAGTCGCCTGTCGTGTAGAACAGCACGATATCGTAATGCTGGAGCTTCTCCTTGGTGAAGTCCGCAGCGCAGTCTTGTGTGCAATCGACACGGAACAGGTTGCTGGAAATACCGAGTTCCGTGACGGCACGTTCAGCCGGCGCGAGTTGGTTCTCGGAGCGACTCACCGAACCGTGTTTGAATCCGGCGCTTTGAGTGACCATCAAGACACGAGCTGGCTCGGCGGCGTTGGCCAAGTGCGTGAGCGTCGGACTACAGGCGAATGCGGCGATGAGGCAAACGACGAATTGTAAGCGAGACGACATGAACCACTCTCCAAATCGATAATTGGTAATGTTTACTCGGTGGCCGACAGAACCGGCGCATCGCGGCGACGGACATGCAACACGACTGGCCACGACGTTTGACCTCCATCCGCATCAGCACGCAAATGGAACATCCGCGTCCCCTCGGCAGCCGACGAGGCTGCGGTGATATAGAAAGTCCGTTCATTCTGTCCTTCGACGA
Organism: Pirellulaceae bacterium; assembly: GCA_041746275.1. Taxonomy (GTDB): domain Bacteria; phylum Planctomycetota; class Planctomycetia; order Pirellulales; family Pirellulaceae. The sequence goes on from JBGTHH010000238.1 coordinate 1,214, forward strand.
TCAACAGGCCATTCAAACCGATGTTGTCGACATAGACGCCGTGCGGCAGATTGCGACCGGCGTCGGCATTGCCAAACCCGACGCGACCTTCAAAATCATGGCGTTCAATGCGCACGCGGGCCGTGATCGTCTCACCTGGAGCGATCACCAATTCCAGCGGTGCCTCGACCGTGGGCTCGGGTGAATCGGCCTCGGGAGCCAACAGCTTGACGAGCACCTTGGGCTTCTCCGCGAGTTTGATCGTGCCGAGGTTGTTGACTTCGTGGGAAACCTCCTGCCCGTTGATCGTCGCGGTGGCGATGACTTTAGTGGTGGAGGCGTTCTCTTCGGTTGGTGCCGGTGCATCGGGCATCGCAAGGATCGTGCCGAGTGCTTGCGTTTGCCCGGCTTCAATCACAATCGGTTGACTCACCGAGAACCCCGGCGGAAGCCCCGTGATGTGGACGTGAATCGCGTCCTCGAATCCGTCGAGACGGTCGACGGATAGCGTGAACTCTTTCCCGCTGCCAGCGTTCACGACGGGATTGGCACTGGCGAGCGTGACCTTGAAATCCGGTCGGCGCGGACGAATCTGTAATTCGTATTTGTAGTCCGCACCAGAAAAGCCCCGAGCATCGGTCAGCCGCACCAGATAGTCGCCATCGGCCGGTGCCGTAAAGGCGAGCAACGAGTCGCTACCGAAACGTCGGCGACATTCGTCGTCGTTCTCGTAGTACAAGGGAAAGACCGGCAGGCCGTTGGGAATCAACTCGGTTCCTGGAGGATGGGGCTCGACGATGTAACAAGGAGCCTGCAAGGCATGGGACATGGGCGTGGTATCGAAATACGTGAAGCGGTTGCCGCGCCCCGGATAGACCTGAAACCCTGAGTCGGGACCACGCGGATAGTGCCACAGTTTGACGACTTCCCCATCGGCGAACAGGTATTGATTCAGATCCATCTCTTGCCAATTATGCAGTCGAAAGTCATCACTCGTGTTCGAGTCCTTGCCCCGAAAGGTAAAGTACGAATCGCGCACGGCACGCAGCAGGACGC
>JBGTHH010000239.1:0-3248 GCA_041746275.1 Pirellulaceae bacterium
AATGCGGTGAGCCGGCGGCAACGAGAGCTGCCAGTTGATCGAGCGATTCCTTGGCTTTGACAAAGTCTTCCAGTCCAATGTCGATCAGCGCGAGCATGCTGAGCCGAGCTCGGTGCTGCTGCTCTCCGACCAGCATCAGCCCGACAACTCGATCGCGAAGTTCACGAAGCTTCCCGACTTCTCCGGCCACTGCCACGAGGTCCAAAGCGGGCGAGATCAACTCGCCGCCAGTCGTGACGCGCGAGCGCCCCGAGAGACTGCTGAGATCGACATGGCTTACCGGCGGAGCGGGGTTTGTCGGGGTGAAGTCCAATGCCAAGCGTAGCGTCTCATGGTCACGGCTAGGTAGCACCCAGCCCGAAAGGAAGTCGTATCTCTCGGCGGCGGACAACGCGGCGGCGCGGCGGTGTACCGTTAACGCGGAACCATGCAGATGCTGGTCAGCGAAGATTGTGCCCAGAACTCGGCGATCCGCATCGGAACGATCCTGATTCGAAACGGCAGCGAGATCGTTGAGTTGTTCGTCCGTCAGCCGCTCGGGCCAATCGCCGCGCATGACAACCTGACGGACGCGAGCTTCGGATCGATTCCGATCGTGATAGAAGCCAAACGTATGGTCCCCCGTTGGCTCCATCTTGCGCACGTAGATGCTCGTTTCGTTCAGCGACAGCGTGAGCGTGTCTTTCTCGAGTGCCAGAGTGACGCGATTCCACTCGCCAGGCACCAGCGGCAGCGGCTTGGGACCTCGCCGGTTCAACGGCTCGACGATGGCGTTATCCTCCGCCAGTCCGGTCCATTCGCGGTCGCCGTCTGTCATCCAGTGCAAACGCACTCCTTCCGGTTCGATCAAGAACGCGATCCGCCCCAGCGTCGGATGCACTTCGTATTGGCCGGGTTCGAAGTGAAACTCATAACTGATCGACTCGCCATCGAGCAGCGGTCGTTTGTAGTACAAGCGATTCTGCTCCACCGTGTCGCCAGGAACCGGGGTACGAGCGCCGGAGACGACACCACCGCGGGCCGTCCAGCCGGGAATGTTCGTCAGCCGGGAGGGGAACCCCATCAATCCGGTTCGTTCGGGTGCGGGCGGGGATTCGGCACGATAGAAGTTCGCCACCCAGCCGCGCAACTCATCGTCATCGGACATCTTTACTTCGCGCGGAATGACCGGGCTGCCGGTAATCTTCAGATTGCGAAAGAATGGCGCGCGATCACCGAACGCGCGGAGCGCAATCCACGGACTTGCCGCCGTCTTTAAGTCGTCTCTCCAGACGGCGTGCTTGTTTGATGATAGGGTTACCCCTGAGGCTGTCGCATTGATCGCGAGTCGATTGTAGGTCGCCAGGGGTTGATTCGCGGCGAACGGGGAATGGAGTTGGGCGAGTTCCGTTCCATCGGCGTCCCACACGCGAAGCACTTGATCGCTTGTCGAGATCTCGTAATCACGTCCCGCGTAGGCCACACCACCGTCCGTACCGCCGAGGCTTCCGTTTTGAGCTTCGCAAGAGAATTCGAACTCGCCCGTCAGCGGGTACCTGAACAGAAGCCAGTCGTTTCCAGGCCCGGCGAGGTGCTGGATGTGATCGTCGTGAGATAGCCAAATCGGCTGAGTCGCACCCTGTCCGTTGCGTGATGTGTGCGATCCGCCTGCCGGAATCCACCACTTGAGATCAGAGTTCGTGACAACATCGGAACTGGAATCCGCATAGCGTTGTCGGGCGGCGGTGGCGAGTACACGACGAAGAAACGGACGCATCAACGGCGACTCGCGGCCATACGTCTGCTCCAGTTTCGTCTTCAAGATGCGCTGGCCGATTGGTTGCAGCGACTCGTGCGTCAAGCACGCCGCCGCGATCACGACATCTGCGTCTGTGTGTGTCGCGGGGGCCGCGAGTTCACTGAGCAACTGGTCGTCCGCGCGACGCGTTCCAACGACTTTTGCCAGCGTTAGCACGAAGCGAGCGTTTGGGACGTCGCCTTCCGCCAGCTTCGACAAATCAGAAGTCAGCCGCCGCAGCCCGCCCGTTTGCTCGGCTACGGTTACCAATTGCCACGCCGAGCAGAACAGCCCACGCAATTCCCCGATCTCCGGGACGGCGAACGAGCTATCGCGCGGCCGCTCACCAATCGCACGCGCAAAGGCTGCGGGCGGGGCCTCCGTTGGCGTGATCGTTGTCAACACACGCACACTTGACCGTTGTTCGTTCGGCATGCTCCATTCGAGAAGCAACTCGAAACGCTCCTCGGCGTCCAAACCTACCAGCCGTCGATTTAACCCGGCCGCAACGCTACCAAGCTCGGCCTCATCGTCGTCTCGGGAGGGCAGGCCGAGATCAGTAGCTTCACCGAGAATAGCCAGTGCCTGTTTCAAATCACCTACGCGCAAGTACTCTTGTGAAACTTCCGCCAAACGCTGGCGCCACTGGTATGGATTGCCGCTACGCTGTGCGCGATAGAGTTCGAGCAGCTTCGTCACGTTTGCACGAGCTGCGGGCAAATCACCTTCGGCGAAACTCCTTCGAGCTGCACGTTTCCATTGCGCTGTCATCGCCGTTTGACCTGGTGGTTCCACCACGTCGGAAGGCGTTACGGCGTTCTGCGAAAGGACGCTTGTCGGAATCAGCATCACAACCATGAATGCCACAAGCTGATTGATAAGGCAGTGCAATCTTGATTTCCTCGCCCGCATAGGGATGTCCGTCAGTGTTTGAGTTTGTCCTAATTAAATTCTCGACGTCGCCATCGACAAGTATTTCAAAGGCATTCCGTGCTACTCAGTCGTTATGGGAAACAATCTTTGTCGAGCCGCGTCGTCCAGCCCGGCGGCATACTCACTGATCTCGAACGCTTCCGCAAACTCGATCGCTTGCCCGCGTTGCTGGCCAAAGATTTCCACCAACCGCGTGCGAAAGCGATCGGCCACGGACCGGGGCCGGGGGGCGAACCAACCGGCTAACCACTTCAGCCTCGCGGCCGGGTCGCTGGGAATCGGTTCGTCAACACCCCGGTTATAGGGCAGCCATTCGTAGACCTGGGAGTAGTGACAGTTTAACATCGCCACAATGCGATCCATGTAGGGACCGGCGTCGAGCATGATATGAGGCGTGAGCGGACACGGTTTGGTAAAAAGATCGGCCATGTACGCAACCACCGGATCTCGGCGCAGAGGGGGAACCTCGGGAACGATCAGCGGCACCGTCACCAAGTACGACGCATCCTGAACAAGCTGTCCCACCGCGCGGTGATCC
>JBGTHH010000240.1:0-10646 GCA_041746275.1 Pirellulaceae bacterium
GTCAGGTACTTGATGGCCACCTTGGGCTCGACGGTCAAGGCATGCGGAACGGTGTGGGAGACGTCAGCGGTTGGCGGGCTGAGTTGCCTATTCGGATCTGTCGATTCGAATAGCTCGGATTCACTGGAAACTTCCGCGAGCACGTCACGATCACGCTCGGCTGCCAATGTCGATGTCGCGGGTTGAATCTCTTGAGCCGACAACGTCGTATCAGCAAATCCAGGCAGGGTGCCGCAGAGCACCACGAACGTGCGAGTGCCTAGCAGGAGACTAAGTAGACCGATCGGTATCCGTCCCCAAGACCGCTGGCTCTCGGAGTGCGACAACCTAATCGCCAAGATCGCTAAAGCGACGATCATAAACAGCGAGATCATCATCGATTCACCTACAAAAGTTCCTGAGCCTCGTCACGTATCTTGGTACGTTCCACAATCGTCATCCAAGGGGCCGCGAATTGAACTGCCAGCGAAATGGTGGCCGCCAACAGCAATCCCCACGGCTGTGGAAATTGGCAGAATTGATGGAGCACCCAAGCCCCGAATACACAACCCAAGGTCGACCAGATACTGACGCGACCCTGACGCAGCGGATCGGCTTGTAGCCACCACTTCAGCAGGCCAAACAATCCACCGAAATACAGCAGGAAGGCGGGCAAGCCCAGCGTTCCATCGATAGACGAAAACCCCGTCGAGATGGTCATCGCCGGAACGGTCGGCAACAAAATGTCGTTGGTCACTTGGACACCGAGGAATTGACTAGTCACGTAGGCCGCCGTCCCCGTGATTAAACCGGCGATGAGCATCACGAAGCGGCGACGCACGGCTTCACCTTCGTCGACTTCCCAAAACTTGGCGATCGCGAGGATCAACCATGCTCCGATGATGCTCGTGAGCGTGAACCAAGCATACAAACTCCAAGTGAACACGCTCTCGAGCGCGTCGCCGCGCACCAACAATAAGCTCGTGAAACAGATCACCACACAGGCCACTGCCGATACGAGCCACGAGCCGCACAAGTCGGTGCAGCGTTCGCTTAGCGATTGACACTGTCGTTGCTCACGGGCCAAGGTCTTCCAATGCTTACGCCGGAAGCCGTGGCGGGGCTTCCGCGCGGCGGCCTGTGCGGTTGGTGTCGTGGTGACGTGGCGCGGCGGCGAAGTGGACGGCGGCCGCACGGAAGACGTACTGGCACCATCGATGGAAAGCACGAGCGAACGAAGACCGTAGTACACCAAGTAAAACGCGCCGAGCACCGTCCCTAAAGGAACCAGCCAAGTGCTGTTGAACGCAAACAAACAGATTAAGCCCAGGATTAGAAAAGCTTTGACCGAGCCGTTGAGATCCGACTGCTTCCACCAGTTCGCGGTGTTGTGCCACGCGTCACTCACCACCCGAGCAATCGGCTCGTCGGACGACTGGCTAGCGGTGGAGCGGAATGGCGACTCAGCCACAAGTTCGGCTGTGACGAATTCCTGAGTCGCCGCCGAGTGCATTGGGCGGGATTCGAATCCGTGCGGACGTGTCGGATTAGCCGACTGCATGTTTGTGGCCGTGGCGAATTCCGCTCGTACGGGAGGCGGGACCTTCGCGGTCGCGGCCCGTGGTCTTGGTTCTCCACACGCCACGGCAACCTCGTCCAACATGTCGCTGACACGAAGAACACGGCGAGTCGGGTCCTTCAGTAAAGCGTGTTGGATGATGGGTTGAAACGCCGCGGGAACATTGGTCAGGTCGGGATCGGCGGTCAAATGCTTCATCATGATTTCTTGACTGCTTTCTCCGTCAAACGGCACATGCCCGGTGAGCATCTCGCAGAGGAGGATCCCCAAGGCATAGATGTCGATCTCTTTGCCGTAAACGCCTTTGCCGATTTCCGGAGCCATGTAGTGGAACGTCCCGACACTTTCGGTCTGACCGCTGCGATGGCTGCACGAAATGTACTTGGACAAACCGTAGTCGCCAATCTTTACGATGTCGTCGTCGAGAAAGATATTGGCTGGCTTCAGATCACGATGGACGATACCGTGATCGTGCAGGTAGGCGACTCCCGCCGCGATGCCTCGAAACCAGGATAGCACCTCGGGAAGTGGCATCCCTTGCGGGTGGCGATCCAACGAGTCTTGCAAGCTCGGACCGTTGACATACTCCATGACGACCCAAGCTTGCTCGTCGTCGTCGTACTTAATGTCGAACAGCGCGACGAGATTCGGATGCTTGAGATTGAGACAATGGGTCACGCCCCGGACTTCGACATCCATGTTGCGCTGGATGCGTTTGAGGGCGACTTCCTTGCCGGCGTCGCTCAATGCGAAGTAGACCTCGCCAAAACCGCCGATGCCAATGCCGCGTTTGATCGTATACCCGTCCAGCGGACGAGCACCCGTGGCATAGGCGAACTTCATATTTCCGCCTCCCGGCTTCGCAAGTTCTTGTGGCATGGCGACGCACCGTCGTGGAAATTGATGGCCGCGTTCATTTAACGTAGCGGCTGAATTGGGCATCTGTCCAGTTCCTCCAGACTCATGGAGAAGTCATTCCCCGTGACGCGCGAGTTGCTCCGCAGACGGCCACGCCCCTGACAGGGTTGTCCGTCGATTTCAATCGCCGCCGGAGCGCGGCAACTCAGTCCATTGTCTTGGCGAATCAGGACGACGTCCATTTCCCACAGCGGGCAGACCACGTGATTTTGTTTCCGTGGGCCAAGCACACACGACTCGGCCATCAGCAGAATGCTATCAGCGTATGGCTGCGTGCGATGTCGGCTGAGGAAGTCCAATCGTGCTGAGGCACTCAAGGCGTGGGGCTGGCGAAACCCCAATCGAACACCACTGCCCAACTCGATCTCGTCTCCATGTCCCAGAGGTGTGGCCGTCCGCACCAATTCGTTGTTCACGCGGAGACTGTGCAGCGGATCAATGACATATCCCTCGCCACTGCGGCGAATACGGGCATGTCGCCGCGAGATGTCGGCCAACAACGGAATGTCGACCGTGTTGCCCGACGCGGCCTGCCCCAATACGACTTCATTTCCTAAGCAAACCAGATATCCTCCCACGCCATCCACCCACAGCAGGAATCGCTCGCTGAGATCCCCAGCTCGACAAGCCGCTTCCGCTTCGCGGAGATTAAATCGCCAGGGTTGGAACATGGAAAGTCGTCCGAATTGAAAAGTGGGTCGCTGTCCGTCGAGCAACCGTGGTTAACTTCTTATAGAAAGCTGATTCCCGCACTTCGCCCTGAACGAGGGCCTGGGCGGCTACTTGCCCAGACCCTCCGTTAGGGAAACATCCATTCTAGCGAGACAGGACGAGAGATTCGATCTCCGATAGACCCTCTCCAAAATAGTCAGTCAACTCGTCGGTGATGTCGCGATCCGCCATCGGGTCATCCAAGGGAATGCGATCGAAGTACTCCATATCGGCATTGACCAGCTTCTCAGCCACTTCGATACGAGTGCGAACTTGCTCGACAAGTTCCTTGGTTTTGGCCAAATGGCTGTCGTCAAAGTTGAACTCGCTGGTCGTTTGAGCCACTTCCACCATCTTCAACCTGGCTTCCAGGTTCTCGACATCGACTTCCAGTTGGCTCTTGGCCGCCAGCATCCCGGTCAATTTTTCGCGAGCCGCCAGCATCATCCGCTGCTTGGCTTCATACTGCTGCTTCTTGCTGCCGAGCGTGGCCTCCTGCGTCTTGAACTGATCAAAACGTCGAATCAGGTCCGTCTTGACTTGGGTTGCCGAGTAGTTTCGACCGGCGTACACAAAGTGCTCCGACCCAGAATCCAAGTCCTCCTTCAGCCGCATGATCTCGCCGCGATCTTTGGCCAGCGTCCCTTCGACCTTGAGAACTTGGCGTTCGAGCTTGGCCACTTCGACTTCCACCTCGGCAATGGAATGCATGTTACGTTCAATTTCCGGTTGCAATCGCCGGATCTCTTCCCGAGCTCGCTTCAATTCGAATGTGATGGGAATGCTCTCGTTCAACGAGTGCTTGGCGATCCCCACCGCCGTTGCGACGTGGCCTCGTCCGTAGAGCAAGCCAGCCAAGAGCAGCCCGCCCGCAGCCACTACTGCAGTTTTCTTAAACATCTTTCGATCCTCCACCTTCTGTTGTTTGTTCCAACCCTGGTTTTATCACTGTTCCCCACGCGAGGCTCGCGGCTCCTCAGCGGTTCTTACGTGGTAGTTCGACAGCCGTGTCGGGTTCTTGGTGGATGGTGGAAATATTTTTTAAAGGTGATGAGAAGACCGACCGAGACGACGATGGACGCGGGGCCAGGGTAAACCTGGCGTGTTAGGCAATTCGTCGAAAGCCTTGACCGTGTTGTCAAGAAAGTCGAGAAAAATGTCACTACCACCCGATTAGTTGAGTTGCAGAGTGGTCACGGTTCAGTATGATGTGGGCTCGACATGTCGATGTTGGTTGCCAGTACTCTTTGCCCCAAACTGGTAACCACACCCCAAGAGCCTTCGGCCCTGCCCCGGTCGAAGGCTCGTTTTTTATCTCGCCACTTCGATACGAAGTAAGCTCAGTCGCCGTTGGCTTTCAGCTCGGCGGTCTCACCCAGCTTGCTGACCAGTTCAAACGCAACGCGTAGTCGACGACAACCTCCGTGGCGAGCGCGATCAACGTTAAGTCGTCGCCGAACTGAACAACCTGCACGGGATAGGGAAAGTCATCGCGATTGGGCGTGACAAATTCCAAGTCCACGGTCTCCGTGATCGTCCTGAGTGGACCACGAAGCGAACGTTGATGAAGCGGCTTGCTTTGGTTCGTTTCCAGTGCCGCTTCGATCGCGGTCGCGAGTGACCGACCATGCTGTTGCGCATACACCAACTCGCTACGCGGATACGGATTCTGATCGCCTCCACACCCCATCAGGAACAACGCCGTAACTCCAGGATGGTCTTGTTCGAAATACTCCTGGGCGTAACCAGCGTAATCGCCCAGCCATTTCAAAAAGCCCATCGTCGTATTGTGGCACGCATAGCCAAACAACACGGCTCGCAACTTCCCATCCGCCTGACCGACGCGCACCGGAGAATTCGGATGTTCAACATGGTCGTGTTACTCCGGGCGGGATGGTCAGTTACACATCGACGGGCCGTACAGTGGATTGCCAGGGCAGACTGTGCGTCGTCGGCGAGCTACCAAAAGGTCACAAAAACCACATATAAGGAAATGAGCAGGCAGACCGCGGCCCACGGGTCGGGGTTGAGCCAGCGCGGAACGCGTTCGGCAAAGGGATGTTCGAGCATCGGCGGCAACTCCAGACGGCTGCGGAGCAACCAACCTTGATCCTTGGTCTCGGCCAACTCACCCCAGCGCTGACGACCCAAGACCAGCGTGGTCAAGGCAATGGCCGAGCTGGTGAAGACGATCGACCAAATGAACGATGTCCAACGCGTCGTAAACCACGATGGCAACCAAGGAACGTCGTAAATCACTCGATCATAGAGCGCGATCACACCGTAGGTCGCACCGACGATCAAGCCGATCAAGCCGCTCCGGCGATGCGCGCGCGTGAGGACTCCCGCCAAATAAGTGACCAGCAAAGGAGTCGCGAAGACCGAGATCAGCGTGGTAAACGCGTGAATCATATTCTCTTGATTCGCGATAAATGGCAGGTACAGAAAGCCCAGCACCAACACGCCCACCGTGGCGAATCGACCCACCAGCACGTAATGCTGGTCATCGCGCTGACGGACCAGGAAACGGGCATAGATATCGCGTGTGAAGATGGCCGATAACGCCGAGCCCATCGAGTCGAATGTACTGACCATCGCTGCGACCACGCCAGCGACGACAATCCCCTTGAATCCCGTCCCTAAAAAGGCATTGGCCAGCAGCGGATAGACGGTATCGGCTTGGTTGTCCGGAATCGATTGAAAATCGGGCAAGCCGCGCGCGAGAACTCCCAGCATGGCCGAGACGATCATAATGGGCAGGCTGAGCATGACGCCCCACAGCGCGGCGAGCTTCATGTCCCACAGCGAGCGTGTTCCCATCAAACGCATCGTCTGCGTGTGATTCACGGTCCAATAGCCCGTACCCACGATGGTCCAGGCTAACACGACCAACCACGGTGGAGTTTGACCATCGTCGCCCCGGTACTGCCCGACATGAAGTAGTTCCGAGCGTTCGATCCGTTCGAGCTCTTGGTTCAGACCGCCCCAGCCGCCCACCTCATTCCAAATCGTCGTAAAGATGACCAGCGCCGCCACCATCATGATGATGCCTTGAGCGGCATCGGTCCACACGACGCTGCGCAAACCGCCAAAGGCCGTGTAGAACCCAGCGAGGATCACCAACACCACGATCAGGATCCACGCCGAGACTTGGCTGAAACCGACCAGTTGCGTCAGCAGCAGTTGAGCCGACCACAGAATCAGCCCCAGCATGCTGCTGCGATACTGAAGCTGGATGAGCGCGCTGAGCACACGTGTCGAGGGGCCGAATCGCGCTTCCAGATACTCGGCGTTCGTATAAAACCCCGCGCGGTAAATCGCCGGGACCACAAACCAGGCGGCGAGAATGCCGCCGGTCACACTGCCAATCGCGTAGACCGAGATGATGTGCAGGCCTTCTTTAAAGGTGCTGCCCGTCACGCCCACGATATCGGCGTTGTCGACGTTGGTGGCGAACATCGACAAGCCCACGGCCCACCACGGCAGCAACCTGCCGCCCAGAAACCACTCGGCACTCGTTTCCGTACCACGCGCCAAGTAGATGCCGTAGGCGATCACGGCACCGTTGGTCACCAGGACTATCAGCCAGTCGAGAGGAGTCATGAGTCAGCCGCGCGCTTCTAGCCAAAGAGTCACATCCCGTCCACGCTTAGGTCAACGGTCGCTGGCCCCAGGGAATGGGCATGGTGGGAGGGTGGCGATGGAAATCGCGACGCTGATCTTTCGGACGATCCTTGAACCAGGTGACGAAGCGGACGAGTTGCTTCACGGCTTCGTCGTAGGCCCGCTTTCCCTTCTCTTCGCTCGCCAATTCCGCTTCGCCCAGGACTCCCGTCTCGCTATAACTGCTGGTCCACGAGACGACGGTGGCGGGGCCTTGTCCCAACAAGTCGACCCACTGAAACGGGCTGTCTTCTTCGTTGAAGCTGATCACGCCACTCTTGATCTGATCTTGGCGTACATTGTCTCCGTCCAGATACATGTACAAGGACGTCTCCAACTCGCAGGCATGGGCGCAGCCGCCGGGGAACTTGCTCTCCCGCCAACTCGGCATGAACGCTTCATCCACGGTCAGCAAACGCCACCAAGCACAGCAGACGCACTCCGCGTCGGTTTCCAAGTTCGTGCGACGCGCCACAAGGTCCAGATTCGGCATGTTCGACCCGTGGCCGTTGAACAGCACGATCTTCTTGAAGCCGTGGTAAGCGAGCGACTTGGTGATGTCGAGCACATGCTGCATGAAGTGCTCGAAGTCGCTGTTGATCGTTCCTGGGAAATCCATCACGTGGCCGGTGTAACCATACGCTACGATCGGCAGCACGAGCATTTTCTCGGGAATCTGCTGGCCAGCCCCGCGCGCGATCCCCAGGGGACAGACCAAATCCACGTCCAAAGGCAGATGCGGCCCGTGTTGCTCGACGGCCCCGCACGGCAGGATGCACACCTTGCCGAGATCGACCGCGTCATTGATCTCGGGCCAAGTCAATTTTTCATAGCGGTATTCGGTGGCGGCACGGCTGGTCATGGATGATCACTCCTGAGGCGGTAACAGAAGCCATGATCTTAGAGTGGTGTGACTGCCACTGCAATCAATCGATCGATCGATCGATCCACCAAGCGAAGCTCCACCCCGGAAGAACTTGCGGGAGGCGTGCCCGTCAACTAAACTCCCACGAACGCCGTTTAGGTGTGATGTTTCCCGGATATTGTTATCCAACGTGAGTTCCGCGAACAAACTCATGCCACTCGAGACCATTTGTCCAGGCTGCGATCGGAAACTGCAAGTGGCCGTCGAGCACGTGGGCAGGCAAGCCCGCTGTCCACTCTGCCAAGCCATTTACACCGTGTCATCCCAGTCCGCTGTGGACGGTCCGGCCACGGACCTCTGGAGTATGCGGACACCTGAAGGACAAACGTATGGTCCGGTCCCCAAGTCCGAACTGGATGGTTGGCTAGCCGAGGGGCGTATCAGCGCGGATTGCCAACTCGCATCGGAGCTCAACTCCGCGTGGCTGCCCGCCACGGCGATTTATCCCGAGCTCTCGCAGCACACGGAATGGGCGACGACGAGCCAATCGTCAGCGTCCGCACCGCAGGCCGTGGCGCATCGCGGCGGTTTGATCTTGGCACTCGGCATCATCAGTTGGGCCGTTGGCTGCCCGATTTTCGGCATTTGCGCCTGGGTCATCGGTAGCTCGGATCTTCGTGAAATGCGCGCTGGTCGAATGGATTCCAGCGGTTTAGGGCTGACCCAAGCCGGGCAGGTTATCGGCATGATTCACGCGATGATTTGCATCATCGGCATCATGATCGTCTTCGCGATCCTCCTGGCAGGGGTCAGTTGGCGTTGATGCGTGTCGTCACCGGGCGATGGTCGCAAAGCTGAATCCCTGCCACATTTTCGTGTCGTTGCGCGTGGCGGACGTACGCGCAGAAACAGCGACTGCGCCCCCGGTTCGCTTTAATGCTCAGGAATTTCCTCCCCTCACAATGCCATGTTGTGAACCCATTCTAACTTCACGAACACTTCATGTTCACTTCATCTGTTGCACACATGGCTGCTCCAGAATGCCAGCATCTCAGGAGTCACCATTTAGTAACTTTAGGAGGAAATGCAATGTTCGTGCGAAGTCACCCGAAGTCAGGTTTTACGCTAGTTGAGTTGTTGGTGGTGATCGCCATTATCGGAGTCCTGGTCGCCTTGCTGTTGCCCGCCGTGCAGGCCGCCCGCGAGTCGGCGCGACGGATGCAGTGCAGTAACAACTTGAAGCAGATTGGACTGGCGTTTCACAACTTTCAGGACACTTATGGCAATCTGCCCAACGGTGGTCGCGACGGTGATCATCGTCATCATGCCACCAGCGTTTGCTGCCGAGCGAGCACACGACAAGGATTCAATTGGACCTATCAAATCATGCCGTTCATGGAGCAGTCCGTGGTGTATGACTTGGTTTCCGAGGGAGACGATCCGGTTCAAGCCACGGGTTCGACGACCGCGAATCCCACCGTATATAACAGTCGGGAGAATCTGCCCGCCCAGCAAGCCATTAAGGCTTACTATTGTCCCTCCCGCCGCAGTCCTACGCAGCACAGTACCTTTTATCGTTGTGACTACGCGGGAAACGCTGGTCAACGCGACACCACAGTCAATATTCGCTCGGGTGTCAATCGCGGCGATCGCGGTGTGGTGCGACAAAAGGATTCCCCGTTAGGCAAGTTGACGATCGAGCGGATTCGTGACGGCTCGTCGAATACGCTAATGGTCGCAGAGAAAGCGCTGCACCCCCAATCATTCGGCACGGATGGGGGAGACAATGAACGCTACACCAATGCCGGTTGGGATGAGGATGTGGTGCGATTTGGAGCCTTCTACACGGGAGAGGGGATTCCCCCGATTCCAGACATGAAGGCTCCCTTTGCTCCCACCTGGCAGATCGATCCATCGATTCCCCTGGCCTCGAGCTTCGGGCAGTGGCATCCTTATTTTGGATCCTCGCATCCCGGCGGGATCAACGCCTGTTTGGCTGACGGTTCCGTGCGATCGATTGCTTTCAATATCGACCGAAGTGTCTTCCGGCTCGCCAGCCTGACGGACAGCGGCGAGGCATTTAGCTGGGGTGACTAGTTCACGAGGCGCGTGGTCCCAAGTGGTCTCGAGGCTCTCATTCACAACCTGTTCATTCAAAACAACAACGAGGAGTATTTACGATGCCACGTCTTTCAATCTATCTGCTCCTGTCGATCTGCCTTGGTGGATTGACGGGCTGCGGATCATCCACGGCTCCCATGTTATTGTCGCCTGAGGAGGCTCAGTCGGTGATCGCGGAGCAAGACACATTAGTCGATCAGGCAGAATCGCAACGAGAGTAGTGATATCGCTCGTTCAGGGGCGGCAACGTCGGTTACCTCGCCATGACCACGTGTCGCCCCTGTCCGTTTCTTGTCACCGCACGGTGCCGCACCCCTCCACGCGTTAGGCACCGACCCACGGACTGTGCGCCGCTGGAGCTCGGGATAGAATGCCTTTATCCGAGCAACTCATCGACTACTCGTTCGAAGGCTGGCTGGTGCAACCGAGACTCGACGATCGCCGTGCTCCGCTGCCGCCTCCGCGCTTCAGCCTCGCTGCGATGTTGACCGTTGTCACTTTGCTGGCCGTGTTGTTCGCGGCGATGAGCTATGTCGGTTCGAGTGCCATGATGGTTCTGGTCGTGTTCGCGTTGGCGATCGCCGCGCATGTGGCTGGCAACTATTTGGGCACACAGCTACGTGATAGCAAGCCGAGAATTTCCGACGGGCCGACGATCACAGCGGATGTCTCGACCGCAATGACTCACCGTCGTAAGCAGTGCGCACAGGCTGCCACGCGATTAGGCTCCGCGGCGCGGTTGCGACAACGTTTCCACTTGGGAAAACCGGCTTGGGTGGTCACGCTGGCGGGAGTGTTGATCGGTGGTGC